>USDE01000007.1 GCA_900553345.1 uncultured Collinsella sp. | reverse complement strand
TCCCACTCGTCGTAGGCCTTCCGCATGGGCTCGGTCAGGAAAAAGCTGAAATTCACCTTGGCCACATTGCGCATGAGTTCGACACCGATCTGCGACCCCGAGGTGACGATCGTGACGGCCATGCCCGAGAAGACCGGGAGATCGGTTTGATTCCGGGGCACGAGCGGAAACGATGTGTCGGTTTCCCCGGTGCGGGAGATTCTTTCCTGCAGCAACGATTCGTATTTGGTGCCTTCGGTACCGGATGTTTTTTCCTGCAGTTTCCCCGCCAGGGCCGGATCGGCGTTGCCCAGAATAACGATCCTGTTTTTTTCCTTGCCGGAGTCCACCAACTCCAGTCCTGAGAATTCGTAACGCGTATAGTCGCCGTCCTCGGAGATATAAGCCGCTTTTTTGACCAGTTGCGCCTGGGTGCCGGTGCCGTTGAACTGCAGGATGTCGAGCCTGAATACTTTCTGGTCGTCGGGGATTGTGAATTCCCCGCTGCCGCCCGTCCGCGTCCGGGAAGCGGGTTGGGGGGCGGAAATCTCCGCGTCGACCAGCGCGGTGCCGCCGCCCGGCGCCGTGGCCCGTATGTTCTGCGTGGCCCGGGTCGGCGGTGCCGCGAAATCGGTCATTCGCAGCTCCAGACTCACGGGCACCAGTTCTCCGGAAGAGGTGCCGGCCAGCCCGGCCGGGTCGGCCGTCGGATCGTTCGTGCAGCTCCACGCCAGGCAGGCGGCGCAAAGCAGGTATATCGGTTTTTTCTTCATACTGGATACTGGGGTTCGTCGCTTACATTTCGCGGACGCAGCGGATAAAGGCCGCCTCCTGTTTGTTCCGGGTCGCTACCTTATAATTCCGTTTACCGCCGCCGAGTTTGGAGTAATAACCTTGTACATACCAGGCGGTCTCACTTTCGTCGACCTCGTTTTGGGTTCCCATATCGGCTTCCGTGGCAGTCCAGTAGGGTTTCGCATCCTCTTTTTCCAGGGTGGCGTCGGTCTTTCCTAAAAATCTTCCCATCTGGTTGCGGTTGAAAACGGCCCACATCATGATGAGCTTCATCTCGGTGACGCGGGGCAGCCGCCAGTCGGTGAAGCCGTTGCCACGGTAGTTCCGGCATACGTCCTTGGCGATCAGTCCGCCTCTGCCGTCCTGCCATACCACCGCCTTGCCGCCTACGTCGAGTGCGGTTACCTGCAGTTTGACGTAGGGTCGCTCGCAGTCGGAATATAATCTTCCGCCCTTGTTCTCCGGGACTGCGGGGCCGTTTCCGCCCAGCAGCACGGAACTCAGGTAGGTGTTGTTCAGATGGTCTGTGCGATAGATGAATTTATTCTTTGGAAGAGGTCTCGGGTCATCGTACATTACATACGGATCTTCCGTGGGATCCTTGGGGTAATTCAGTTCGGAGGTTTCGGAATGTTCTGCTATTTGCTGAGATTGGGTTAGAAAATAGTATCCTGTTCCCTGAGGAGGAGTTGGCCCCAAACTCAGGTCGAACGAGAACGTCGGGTTGTTCTCTGCGGTTTGGCCGAAGCCGGCGCTCGCATCGACGGAGTTCCAGCTTTGCAACGACAGAAACAGCAGCGAATTGTTGTATACGAGGTTGTAGGTGTTGATCCTGTTCGATTCGAATCCGTATGTGGTGTTGCGGCCGGCATCGGCGCCGTCGCCCGCGCCAAGCCCCAGGTCGCCCGCGGCATCCCAGTACGCGTCAAAGTCCTCGTCGCTGCCGGTAAAGCTCGCCATGCAGCCATCGGCCACAAAGATGCGGTCTGCCAGCGCGGCAAGCTTGGCGCGCAGGTCGTCCAGTCGCTCGTCAAAGTGCTCGAGCAGATCGCGCAGGAACAGGTAGAAGTCCACGCCCGAAAGCTGCTCGCGCACCACGGCCGAAGGCGAGCTGTAGCTCATCGCGCGACCGAGCGCCGCCGAGTGACCGTTGTTGATAAAGCCCTGCTCAAGCCCAATGCGAATCTGCGTGAGAACGTCGCGCACGCGGTCGGCGTCGGCATCGAGCAAAAGCGTGCTCGACCACACCTCGCGCGGCAGGCTTGCCAGCGCATCAATCTTCTCGGACAGGGCGCCGGCGCTCACCAGCAGGTAGGGGCGCACGCCGTCCACGTCGGGCTGGGTCATGACCTCGGTCGTAAAGCTCAAAAAGCCCAGCTTGCCGGCGAGCACGTTGTCGAGCTCCTCGGCCGAGTGCTCGCTCGTGGGCAGCTGTTTGAGCAGGCGGCAGAGCAGCGTCACATAGGGCAGGTCCTCAAATGCGACGCAGCTCAGGTCGAAGTACTGCATGGCGTAGGCCAGACGGTTGGTGGGGATGCCGTGGCGCAGGCCGGGGATGGGCGCAGTCGTGTCAACGACCAGCGGCGGCTCGGGGCGCGCCTCGCCAATGTCGGAAACGCGCAGGCGCGGTAGCGTGGCCTTGGCCTCGAGCGTGTCCTCGGCCTCCTGTGCGGCACGCAGCACGGCCGTGCGCTCGACCACGTCGGCCAGCTCGGCATTGGTCATGGCGTCGCGCTTGGCTGCTAGCTCGGCGGCCTCGGCACCCTCTGCGCCCTCGGCGGCGTCCACCGGCACCAGCTCGACCAGCGCCATATGGTCGTTTTCCAGCACCAGCTCGCGCAGCAGGTCCTCAAAGTAGCTGCCATCCAGCTCGCCACGCAGCTCCTCGTACACCGGGCCGTACTTGAGTGCCAGCGTCGCGGCGTCGTCATCGTAGAGCCAGGTGCTCAGCGCGTCGCACGCAATGGCCACGCCGTCGGCGATGCCATAGTCGCGCTGGCGCAGGTCGTACTCGTTGCTGCTGATGATGGCCTCCAGGCGCTCGCGCGGAACGCCATGCTCGCACAGGTCGCGGCAGGCGTCCTGGAACACGCGACGCAGCTCGCGCGCCACGCCGGGCTGTGCGTTTTGCAGCATGATGAGCTCGTAGGGCTGCAGGCTCTCGGCCGCGGTGTAGCTCACCACGTTGCCGCCCAGGCCGGCGGCCAGAATGGCCTTCTTAACCGGTGCTTCGTTGGAGCCCAGCAGCGCCTCGAACAGGATGTCCGCCGCGATCGTGCGCTTGCGGTCGAGCGCACTGCCCAGCACAAAGCCCAGGCCCACCAGGGCGTTCTCGGGCGTGGTGGCCATCTCGACGCGCTTATACTCGCAGGTCACGGGCGCCTGCACGCCCAGCGGATTGGGCGCCAGCGCGGACGGGTCCTCGCCGGCGGCAACGGCAGCGTCCATGCGGCGGCTCGCGGCGCTCGGCTGCGACAGATAGCGCTCGTCCAAAAATGCCAGCGCGCGGTCCACATCTAGGTCGCCGTAGAGTGTTATATAAGAGTTGGAAGGATTGTAGTGGCGCGCGTGCGTATCCAGGAACTGCTCGTAGGTGAGCGCGGGAATCGCGCGTGGGTCGCCGCCGCTCTCGTGCGCATAGGCGGTGTCGGGATAGAGTGCGGCGTTAACAGCATCGTCCAGCACACTCATGGGGTCGGACAGTGCGCCCTTCATTTCGTTGAACACCACGCCGTTATAGCGCAGCGTGCCCTCGCGCAGGCTCGCGGAGCTGCCGTCGCCCTCGCCCTCGACGCTCTCCGGCAGGTCCAGCTCGTAGTGCCAGCCCTCCTGCTCAAAAATGGTGGGCTTGGTGTAGATGGCCGGGTTGAACACCGCGTCCAGGTACACGTCCATCAGGTTGTACAGATCCTGCTCGTTGGTGGTGGCAACGGGGTAGATGGTTTTGTCGGGGTAGGTCATAGCGTTGAGGAACGTCTGCATGGAGCTCTTGATCAGGTCGACGAATGGCTCCTTGACGGGAAACTTGGCCGATCCACACAGCACCGAGTGCTCAAGGATATGGAACACGCCGGTGGAATCGGCCGGCGGCGTCTTAAAGCCAATGGCAAAGGCCTTGTTCTCGTCGTCGCACGCCAGGTACAGTAGGCGAGCGCCCGAGGCGGTGTGGCGCAGCACGTAGGCGTCCGAATCGAGCTCGGGCACGGTCTCGCAGCGCTCGACGGCAAAGCCGTGGCAGGTGGTGCCAGGCACCAGCAGTGCGGCGGCAGCGGCGCGCGGGTCGGTTGAGGTGGTGGGCATATGCAGTCTCCTTTGACGCCCCAGCGGGGGCGAATCGAGTCGAATCCTCGAGAGTATACCCATATGGGGCCGCGGCTCTGCGGCGAACTGAAGACGATGCCGGTGGATTGGCATGGGCCCCGCGTGTCCCGCCAAATGAGCGTGGATTTTCGGACGAAATAATCCGTCGCAGGCCCAAATGCCGTCCAATTATCCACTCCCGCACACCTTTCGTCTCCAACCGTGAGATGAGAGATAGACGAGAGGCGTATACGAAAGATGGCTGTACAGCAAAGAGCCAAACAATTAATAGTGCTGTTAATAGTGCTGTTTGGTTGGTGATTGTTTTTTCAGTAAAAACACTTACGAATAAAGCAAGTTGCAAACAGCTGCCCCCTTATTCCGTGCTCATTTTTAAGGCGAGAAATTGCCGTCATATGATCGGACGAGTTACAACGATTGCGATTTAGTATTTGGCGCGGATGCGGTCGATTTCGATGAAACGCTAGTTGACCACGCGGTAGATTGCACTTTCTCCCAGACGCCCCGGCAATGCGCAATAAGCCAGATAACAAAGCGATTGCCGGTGCGTCTATCCATGGGGAATTCCGGGAAAGCTTCTGCGGACAGTCAAAAGATTCGTCGGCCCCAAGCGGATTAAAGGTATTTGCATAAGACGTCATTTAACTAGGGACGATGCATATTGAATCGTTCAATGAACTTGCACGCTGTGTCCAACAATGCCGAGTGTTGTTTTAAGGGGCTTGATGAAAGAACAGAATCAAAATAATACTTGCATAGTTAGTTATATAAAGTATTATAACGTTATGGGATGAATGAAGGGTTCATCTAAGTGAGTTAGGAGTAAGGGATGTTCAATTTCGATGAGCCTCGTTACGAGAAGGTTGTGAGCGATGCCCTCGCTCTCCGTCCTCAGATTGAGGCCGCCGTGGACAAGGTCTGCGAGCAGGGCTATTCCAACATCTTCTTCATCGGCTGCGGCGGCACCTGGGCCCACACGCTCCCGATGAAGTACTGGGTCGAGACCACCACGGCCGACGTCGACGTCCACTGCGAGATCGCCGCCGAGTTCCTCGCATGCCCGCCCAAGACCTTCAACAAGGACTCGGTCTGCGTCTTCTCCACCCGCACCGGCACCACCCCCGAGATCATCGAGGCCGCCAAGTTCTGCCAGGAGCAGGGCGCCCGCACGCTGATGTACGTCTCCAACGACAACACCCCGGCCACCGAGTACGCCGACTACAAGTTCTTCAGCTTCGCCGAGGACGACGTCCTGTGCGAGGCCATCTACACCTACCAGATCACGCTGGTCGCCCGCTTCCTCAAGAACGCCGGCGCCTTCCCCAAGTACGACACCTTCATGGAGGAGTTCGGCAACATCGCCCCGTACCTCATCAAGGCCAAGGACGCCCAGGACGAGCGCTGCGCCGCCATGGCCGAGGACTTCAAGGACACCGACTACCACATGGTGATCGGCTCCGGCATGCTCTGGGGCGAGGCCTACGACTACGCCATGTGCATCCTCGAGGAGATGCAGTGGATCAAGACCAAGTCCATCCACGCCGCCGAGTTCTTCCACGGCACCATCGAGCTGTGCGAGGAGGGCACGAGCCTCATCATGCTCTACGGCGAGGACGACACCCGCAAGCTCATGGACCGCGTGGACAACTTCACCCACATGCTCGCCGACGAGAAGGGCGTCCATGTCCGCGTGAACAAGTTCGACACCGCCGAGGTCGAGCTGCCGTTCAGCGACCCCGAGTTCCGCAAGATCGTCTCCCCGATGGTCACCTACACCATCACCGAGCGCCTGAGCTGCCATCTCGAGCACGTCCGCAACCACCCGCTCACCACGCGTCGCTACTATCACCAGATGAACTACTAAAGCAGCTTTCAGCGGCCGTTACTATGCTCGGAAATAATTCGTTATGTTGCGTTCGTAGAACAATGCAAACAAATGTCGCAGTCTCGTTCTGGGGAGCCATGCCGTAGCTGGCCGCTTGAGGTCGTATTTGCTTGGACTCGACCATGCGGCTCGTTGGCATTTCACGGTAGCGACTTCAAGGCGAAATGGGGCATTTTTGCCAAATGGGGGTGCGGACGATTTCTTGGACCGCGCCTAGGCGTATCCAAGCTTCCTGCGGTACTCCATCGGGCTCAGCCACCCGAGGGACTTCTTGATGCGCCCGTCCCGATAGTACACGAGGTAGGCCTCGAGCCTCACCATGAACTCCTCGGCCGTCACGCCCTCCCAGTCCCTGTAGCGGAAGAACTCGTTCTTGAGGCGCCCGAAGAAGCCCTCGCAGGCCGAGTTGTCCGGGCTGCAGCCCTTCGCGGACATGCTCCTGACCAGGCCGTTCTCCTCGCAGATCCCGATCCACTCCGGCCAGCGGTAGTGGCCGCCCCGGTCCGAGTGGATCGTCGTGCGCGCGCCCGCCGGCCTCGCCGCGCAGGCCTTGAGCAGGCTCGAGTTCGCGAGGCGCTTGTCGGGGTGCAGCCCGATCGACCAGGCGACGGGCATCCCGTCGAAGCAGTCGACGATCGGGCTCAGGTAGACCTTCTCGCCGCCCGGGAGCCTGAACTCGGTGATGTCGGTGAGCCACAGCCGGTTGGGCTCGTCGGCGTGGAAATTCCTGTTCACGAGGTTCTCCGGCGCCTTGGAGACCTCGCCGGCGTAGGAGCTGTAGCCCCGGGCGCGCCTCCTGTTGTAGACGACCTCGAGGCCCTCCTCGCGCATCACGCGGGCCACGCGCTTCTCGCTGGCGCGGACGCCCTCGCGGCGCAGGCGCGCCCAGACGGTGCGGTACCCCCAGCACCCCGAGCCCTCGCGGAAGATGCGCACCACGCGGTCGCGTATGTCGGCGTCGCGGTCGCGCGGCGCGGCGACGCGGGGCCTCCAGTACTCATAGGAGCTCTTCGATATCCTCAAGAAACCTGTGATCGAGCGGAGGGGCAGGGCGGTCGCCCGCCTCAATCTCTCGCCGAGCTCGCACTTGCTCCTGTTCGAGATCGAAGCCGGGTCCCACCCTTCCGCTTTTAGGTCGGCCAACACCGCCCTGAGCAGCAGGTTCTCTATCTGGTCCTCGTTGAGCCCGGCGAGCGGGCCGGTCGCGGGCGGGGCGTAGATCGACTTGTCGGGGCCCAAGCTGGCCTCCTTCCGTGGCGGTTTCCTCGCCACGATTCTACAGCGCGCCCCGGTGTAGCTGTGCGGGAGGTGCCCCGTCGCCCACTTCTTGGCCGCGCCCACCGAGACCCCCGCGAACTTCGCGGCGGCGGTGGGCCCCATGCCGTCCTCCGTCGCCAGGAGGAAGAGCTCGACCTTCTCCCTGCTGTACATGCGAACCTCCAGTCCGGACCGCCCCGCGGTCCAACTTTCTGTCCGCACCCCCAATGCCCCTCTTGTTTGCGCCACAAGTGGCATTCGACACCTTCATATGAAGTGTTTGATATTGTAGACGGTTCAAAAATAAGATTGAACCGTCTATTTCTTTCAAAATAATACGTAGTAGGTTATCTTATAACGTATAGAAGTTTCATAGAATATTGTACGGAGAACGTTATGATTAACCCGACTAGTGCTGTGCCGCTATATGTACAAGTGGCCGATGATTTGCGCCGCCGTATTGAGATGGGCGAGTTTTCCGAAAGTGGCGTGCTGCCTAGCGAAAATGGTTTTTGCGAAGAATACGAGGTTAGCCGTGCGACGATACGGAAGGCAATTCAAACTCTTGTGGATGACGACGTGCTTGATACGCGTCATGGCAAGGGCACATTTATCCGGCAGCCTAAAATCGTCTCGAGCTTGAGCACGTTTAAGGGTTTCACTTATTTTTGCCATGAAAATAATATCGAAACCTCGTCTCGTGTTCTCGCTCTTCAGGAGGTCGAGCCGCCCGTTGCCGTCCGTCGTCATTTGCGAATGGAAGAGAATGAATCTGCGGTTTACCTCAAACGCGTGAGGTCAATTAACCACATAAATGCAATGATTGAACATATTTATCTTCCAGTAAAGAACTTCGGGTTTTTACTGGGTGTCGATATGGAGAACGCATCACTTTATGAAACGATTGAGAGAGAGACGGGGCTGCGACTAGAGGACAATTGTTTCCCGTCAATTGTGCTTGAAGCAGGGCTTGCTACGGATGAGGAGAAGCGCATCCTTAATATCGCAGGAGAAGCTGCGATGTTTATATTGAGTGAGACCGTTTATATGAGCACTGGTAAGCCAGTGCACTTTACTAAGCAGGTGATGTTGGGTGATTATTTCAAATACTTCTTTTCGATTAAGGCTAATCAACTCGGCATCAATTGGCAGGGACTTGAAGCCGTTGAGTGTAGAAAGCAATAGGTTGAATAATGGTTAAAGTGGAGAGCGCTGTTCCATTGTATAAGCAGATCGTTCACGATCTTGTGAGTCGAATAGAAAGTGGCGTATATAGCGAAGGGGATAAGCTTCCTACTGAGACGGAGCTTATGGAGGAATATGGCGTTAGTCGTATTACCGTTCGATCGGCAATCAAGGAACTAGAGGATGCCGATATCGTTGAGCGCACGCGAGGGAAAGGGACTTTTGTTACCACGACGCGCAATGCCTATGCAGCCGATGACCAGGAAAGCTTCACCCATTCCTGCATTCAAGAAAATAAAAAGCCTTCTACCGTAGTGCTCGAAGTAGCTTGGATTTATCCTACGCTGCGCGACGTGCGTTTTCTTCAGGTCCAGGAGGACGAGAATATTCTTCAGACTAGACGTTTGCGCTTAGTCGATGGCGTGCCAACGATGTTGGAAACCAATAGCTACACTCCTTCTCTTGCCTTTTTGGAACATGAAGATTTATCGGGTTCTCTACTTGAGGTGCTGGGAAGACGCCATATCGAACTTGGCAATAACGAGCGAACGTTGCAGGTGTGCTTTGCAAGTGCTTACGAGGCAGAACATTTGAATGTAAAGCCGGGATCTGCCCTTTTATTATTTGTAGATAAGCGTTGCAGCGCGCAGGGAGTGCCATTGTTTATTTCGCGGCAGGTGTACTGCACTGAGCGCTTAAAGTTTTATCTCTAGCGAAAGCCAAACCCCGGATCTTTCTTAACCGAATAACAAGAGATTGAAAACGCCCCGACAAAGGGGCGTTTTTTTGCCGTTTACGGGCGAATTATTACCGCTTAGGAAGCTTGATTGATCTGTCTTGACAAAGCGAAAGTTTCGAGGATACTGTAGATAACAATACAAAATATAACGTTCTATTAACAGATGATTTACTGAGATTGGGAGATAAATGAGGAAGTTGCTCTTGGCCAGCCATGGGCCACTTGCTAGAGCGATGCGTGAAACGCTCCAGCTATTTTGCGGTGAAGATCCTCGCGTTAAGGTGCTATGCGCATATGTCGATGAGGACACGATGGATGTAAACGAGTTGATAGATTTTTGGGACCGTTCTCGCGACCCAGCAGACCAGTGGATTGTCATCACTGATGTCTATGGTGGGTCAGTGAATAACGCTTTTATGGAAAGGTTGGGCGACGATTCTCTAAGGCTCATTGCCGGCATGTCGCTACCACTAGTGCTCGAAGTGTTTTCGAAATTGAGCACACTTGATGACGCTGAGCTCGCTGCATTGGTTTCAAGTGTCCGCCAAAAGGGCACATGCCTATGTTCGCTGCCAAATTCGGTAGAAGAAGACGAGGATTTTTGAGAAAGGAACAAAGATGATTAAGCTGCTGAGAGTTGACCATCGCTTGCTTCATGGTCAGGTTGCCATGACTTGGACGCAAGAGCTTGACACCAATTGCATTTTGATTGCCTGCGATGCGGTTGTGAAAGATGACGTGCGCAAGACGACGCTTAAGCTGGCACGTCCGGCAGGCGTCAAATTGGTTATCAAATCGGTCGATGATTCTATCGAGGCTCTTAGGAGTGGTGTGACCGATAAGTACCGTTTGTTCATTGTCGTTGAAAGCATCGAAGATGCTTACCGCCTGGCAAAGGGCTACAGCGAAATCGAGCATATCAACATTGGAGGAACGAAGCCGCGTGAGGGTGCAGATGTACGCCTATCTTCAACGGTTTTCGCTACCGATCGCGACGTGGAGCTTCTACATGAGCTCAGTGATGCCGGAATCGAGGTGGAGATCAGGCAGGTACCTAGAGACGAGAAGATTTTGATTTAAGCACATACAATAGAAAGGGGATCTCTCATGTTGACTCAAGCGATCCTTATCGGCCTCGTCGCAATGTGCGTGACATTTGAGTGGGCACTTGGCACTTGCCTTGCTTCTCGCCCGATTGTCACGGGCGTCCTCATCGGTCTTGTGATGGGTGATTTGCAGACGGGCATTATTGTCGGCGCCACGCTTGAAATGGTGTTCATTGGATCGGTTACCATCGGGGCGGCCGTTCCGCCTGACGTTATCACCGGTGGTATTTTGGGCACTGCCTTTGCAATTTCGACGGGTCAAGGCGCTGAAGTTGCGCTGACGCTCGCTTTCCCGATTGCGTCGCTTTATCTCATCATTGATAACGCGCTTACGCTGATTGTGATGCCGTTTTTCGTCCATAAAGCGGACGACTGTGTGGCAAAGGGCGACCTCAAAGGTATGGAGCGGATGCATCTGCTTGGTGGATTCATCGTCAAATCGCTTCCTCGCTTTTTCGTGTGCTCCCTTGCTTTCTATCTCGGAACGCCGGTTATGAACGCGGTGCTTAACGCAATTCCCGAGTTTGTAAGTAACGGCCTGGTTATTGCGGGTGGATTCATCCCTGCGCTCGGCATTGCACTGCTCGCTTCAATGATAGTCAACAAGCAGACTGCTATTTTCTTCGTGCTCGGGTTTGCGCTCTGTGCCTACATGAGCATTCCAATCCTTGGTATTGCCATCATTGGGCTTTGCCTCGCAGTAATCCTCGTGGTGGTCCAGCCAAACTTCATTGCTCAGACGCCACAGCTTAGTTCGGAAGGGAGCTTCGACGATGACGACTTCTAATGACACCAGTTCCAACAAGATTACAAAGCGTGATCTAAAATCGGTATTTTTCCGTTCGCTTACGATGGAGTACTCCTGGAACTACGAGCGCCAGCAGCACATGGGATACTGCTTCTCTATGCTTCCCATCATTCGTCGCGTGTATAAGAATAAGGATGACCAGGCTGCTGCTGCTAAGCGTCACATGGAGTTCTTCAACACCACTCCTTATGTCTCAACATTAATTCTGGGCATTTCGGCAGCGATGGAAGAGGCAAACGCTAACGAAGAGGATTTTGACGAATCCTCCATCAACAGCGTAAAGGCCGCTCTTATGAGCCCGCTGGCCGGCATCGGTGACTCTCTGTTCTGGGGAACGTTGCGTGTCATCGCCACTGGCTTGGGTGTGTCGCTTGCTATGCAGGGTAACATTCTCGGCCCGCTTCTCTTCCTTGTCGTATTCAATGTTCCGCATTATCTGATTCGTTGGTTCTGCCTTAAATGGGGCTATGGATTCGGAACCAGTTTCTTGAGCAAGATCGAGAAATCTGGTCTTATGCCAAAGCTCACTATGGGGGCTGCAATTCTCGGTCTTATGGTTATCGGCGCTATGGTGCCCAACCTTGTATCGGTCAGCGTGGCTGGTTCTCTCGGTACCGGCGACAGTGCGCAGACTATCCAAAGCATCATCGACGGTATCATGCCGAGCCTGCTGCCGCTGCTTGTGACACTTGGAGTTTACGAACTCGTCCAGCACAAGGTCAAGATTGCTTGGATTCTCGTTATTCTCATGGCGGTTGGTATCGTTGGCTCCTTCTTCGGAGTGTTTGCAATCTAAATGGTTGATTTCGCCGTCTGGCCCAATTGAATTAGAAAGGTATATCCCATGGTTTCATTTGATGAACAGGCAATTCTCGATAACGGTGCTTATATCTACAATCAACGTGCCGAAATTGAACGCATTGCTGACGAAATTTGCGAAAAGGGTTTCGATTCGATTTTCTTCACTTCGTCAGGTGGCTCGCTTGCGATGATGCAGCCGTTTGACTATATGGTTTCTGTTATGTCCGATATTCCCGTCCAGTCCCAAGTTTCGGCAGATTTCCTCACGGTTGGCAATCGGCGCATCGGTAAGGGGACCTTGGCGTTCATGGCGTCCAAGTCGGGCGACACCAAAGAGACGGTCGCGGCGGCAAAGGCGGCAAAAGACGCAGGCTGCACCATTGTCTCTACGCTTGGCGTGGACGGTTCACCGCTTGGTGAACTTTCCGATTATGGAGTGATCTATAAGCAGGGCCGTCCTATGGAGCTCGTGCTGTACCTTCTGATTGGAAAGATTCTCAAGAACAGGGGCTTTTTCGATGACTACGATCGCTTCGCTGATGAGCTTGTGAATCTCCCCGCTGCTCTCGTTTCCGTCGGCAAGAACGCTGACGAGATGGCTCGCGCATATGCTCTAAAGCACAAGGACGATCCGTATCAGATTTGGATTGGTTCTGGCAATCTGTGGGGCCCCACGTATTCGTTTGCCATGTGTGTGCTCGAGGAGTCCCAATGGCTGCGCACCAAATCCGTTACATCGCCTGAGTTCTTCCATGGCACTATCGAACTTGTTGAGCCGGGCGTTTGCGTCGCGCTCGCAATGACGGAGGCGCAGACTAGGCCTCTTGATGAGCGCGTTGCACGCTTCTGTAAGCAATATGCGGATGATTTCACCGTATTCGATACACATGATTATGAGTTGCCGGGTATCAGTGATGAATTCCGCTGGATGCTTTCTCCGGTGGTGCTCAATGCCATTCTCTCGCGTGTGAGCAAGAATTTCGAGGAAATTCGTGACCATTCGCTCGACATCCGCCGTTATTACCGCAAGGTCGAGTACTAATAAAGACCGTACGTGATGGGAGGCGTTGAGGTGAAAATCGCAGCAATTGGTGACAACGTTATTGATCGCTATCTCAACAAAGGCGTTATGTATCCTGGTGGCAATGCCGTAAACGTCGCTGCCCATGCAAGCATGCTTGGCGCACAGGCTGCGTATATTGGGGAGATCGGCAACGACCTGGGAGGGCGAATAATCACCGATGCCCTTTCTTCGCTGAACGTTGACCTTTCGCAATCATGCATGCCTGAAAAAGCAACAACCAAGACTTGCGATGTAAATGTTTACAACGGTGAACGTGTCGAAGTTGGTTACGATACGGGGGCTTGCTGGGCGCACAAAACCCATATCAACGATTCTGATGTCAAGTTTCTTCAGGGATTCGATGCGGTTTTTACCAGCGTCAATGCAAAGCTGCAGGATGATGTGCACCTAGTTCAAGATCTTCCCGCTGTGGTGATTTACGACTTTTCCGTTAAAGATAAGTATCGAACCGACGCATATTTCGATCTTGTTTGCCCTGCTACAACCCTTGGTCTGTTTTCCTGTTCCGGCGAGAGCGATCAACAGATTCAAGTTCTATTGAAGAGGGCCATAGAGCATGGTTGTCGCTACACGATTGCTACACGGGGATCTGCAGGGCCTGTGTTCTTTGACGGTTCCCGATGGTACCAGGGAAATATAAGACCCGTAGATGCGCTTGACACCATGGGCGCGGGAGATTCGTATATCACTGCGTTTGTTGTGAGCTGTCTCTCGCATGGCTGGAGTAAAAAGCAACCGCTCGATGTGGAGATCATTCGGGATGCAATGGAATTCGCTGCTGACTATTCAGCTAAGAATTGCCTTAAACCCGGCGGCTTTGGATTCGAGCATAAACTCGCCGAGATGAAAGACGGCCAAGCTTCCATTTCCTAGAAAGGTATTTTTTTAGGTCATTAAGTATTAATACGTAGTGAAATGACAAGTTGTCAATTGAAACGAATTTCACTCTATTAAACGAAGGGATATTAGATATGTTCAATTTCGATGAGCCTCGTTACGAGAAGGTTGTGAGCGATGCCCTCGCTCTCCGTCCTCAGATTGAGGCCGCCGTGGACAAGGTCTGCGAGCAGGGCTATTCCAACATCTTCTTCATCGGCTGCGGCGGCACCTGGGCCCACACGCTCCCGATGAAGTACTGGGTCGAGACCACCACGGCCGACGTCGACGTCCACTGCGAGATCGCCGCCGAGTTCCTCGCATGCCCGCCCAAGACCTTCAACAAGGACTCGGTCTGCGTCTTCTCCACCCGCACCGGCACCACCCCCGAGATCATCGAGGCCGCCAAGTTCTGCCAGGAGCAGGGCGCCCGCACGCTGATGTACGTCTCCAACGACAACACCCCGGCCACCGAGTACGCCGACTACAAGTTCTTCAGCTTCGCCGAGGACGACGTCCTGTGCGAGGCCATCTACACCTACCAGATCACGCTGGTCGCCCGCTTCCTCAAGAACGCCGGCGCCTTCCCCAAGTACGACACCTTCATGGAGGAGTTCGGCAACATCGCCCCGTACCTCATCAAGGCCAAGGACGCCCAGGACGAGCGCTGCGCCGCCATGGCCGAGGACTTCAAGGACACCGACTACCACATGGTGATCGGCTCCGGCATGCTCTGGGGCGAGGCCTACGACTACGCCATGTGCATCCTCGAGGAGATGCAGTGGATCAAGACCAAGTCCATCCACGCCGCCGAGTTCTTCCACGGCACCATCGAGCTGTGCGAGGAGGGCACGAGCCTCATCATGCTCTACGGCGAGGACGACACCCGCAAGCTCATGGACCGCGTGGACAACTTCACCCACATGCTCGCCGACGAGAAGGGCGTCCATGTCCGCGTGAACAAGTTCGACACCGCCGAGGTCGAGCTGCCGTTCAGCGACCCCGAGTTCCGCAAGATCGTCTCCCCGATGGTCACCTACACCATCACCGAGCGCCTGAGCTGCCATCTCGAGCACGTCCGCAACCACCCGCTCACCACGCGTCGCTACTATCACCAGATGAACTACTAAAGCAGCTTTCAGCGGCCGTTACTATGCTCGGAAATAATTCGTTATGTTGCGTTCGTAGAACAATGCAAACAAATGTCGCAGTCTCGTTCTGGGGAGCCATGCCGTAGCTGGCCGCTTGAGGTCGTATTTGCTTGGACTCGACCATGCGGCTCGTTGGCATTTCACGGTAGCGACTTCAAGGCGAAATGGGGCATTTTTGCCAAATGGGGGTGCGGACGATTTCTTGGACCGCGCCTAGGCGTATCCAAGCTTCCTGCGGTACTCCATCGGGCTCAGCCACCCGAGGGACTTCTTGATGCGCCCGTCCCGATAGTACACGAGGTAGGCCTCGAGCCTCACCATGAACTCCTCGGCCGTCACGCCCTCCCAGTCCCTGTAGCGGAAGAACTCGTTCTTGAGGCGCCCGAAGAAGCCCTCGCAGGCCGAGTTGTCCGGGCTGCAGCCCTTCGCGGACATGCTCCTGACCAGGCCGTTCTCCTCGCAGATCCCGATCCACTCCGGCCAGCGGTAGTGGCCGCCCCGGTCCGAGTGGATCGTCGTGCGCGCGCCCGCCGGCCTCGCCGCGCAGGCCTTGAGCAGGCTCGAGTTCGCGAGGCGCTTGTCGGGGTGCAGCCCGATCGACCAGGCGACGGGCATCCCGTCGAAGCAGTCGACGATCGGGCTCAGGTAGACCTTCTCGCCGCCCGGGAGCCTGAACTCGGTGATGTCGGTGAGCCACAGCCGGTTGGGCTCGTCGGCGTGGAAATTCCTGTTCACGAGGTTCTCCGGCGCCTTGGAGACCTCGCCGGCGTAGGAGCTGTAGCCCCGGGCGCGCCTCCTGTTGTAGACGACCTCGAGGCCCTCCTCGCGCATCACGCGGGCCACGCGCTTCTCGCTGGCGCGGACGCCCTCGCGGCGCAGGCGCGCCCAGACGGTGCGGTACCCCCAGCACCCCGAGCCCTCGCGGAAGATGCGCACCACGCGGTCGCGTATGTCGGCGTCGCGGTCGCGCGGCGCGGCGACGCGGGGCCTCCAGTACTCATAGGAGCTCTTCGATATCCTCAAGAAACCTGTGATCGAGCGGAGGGGCAGGGCGGTCGCCCGCCTCAATCTCTCGCCGAGCTCGCACTTGCTCCTGTTCGAGATCGAAGCCGGGTCCCACCCTTCCGCTTTTAGGTCGGCCAACACCGCCCTGAGCAGCAGGTTCTCTATCTGGTCCTCGTTGAGCCCGGCGAGCGGGCCGGTCGCGGGCGGGGCGTAGATCGACTTGTCGGGGCCCAAGCTGGCCTCCTTCCGTGGCGGTTTCCTCGCCACGATTCTACAGCGCGCCCCGGTGTAGCTGTGCGGGAGGTGCCCCGTCGCCCACTTCTTGGCCGCGCCCACCGAGACCCCCGCGAACTTCGCGGCGGCGGTGGGCCCCATGCCGTCCTCCGTCGCCAGGAGGAAGAGCTCGACCTTCTCCCTGCTGTACATGCGAACCTCCAGTCCGGACCGCTTCACGGTCCAACTTTCTGTCCGCACCCCCCTTTGGCAGCAAATACAGGAACTATTCCACCGCAACTTCTTGCTCGTCTTTTTGGGATGGGGACCGCTCGGTTTGGTAAAATACCGCCGCACTTGGGAACGGATGGGCTCCGGTGGGCTCCGCGGTCCTCAAAACCGTTGCGAGGCGTGCAAAACGTCTTGGATGTGTTCGATTCACATACGTTCCCGCCATACGCTACCAGCGCTTTTGTGCTCGCGGTCTTGCTGCGTGCCGCAAAGGCGCTGTTTTGTTTTTGCACGAGTTTTTCGTAGCGCCGCTATTTCGGCGGCTGCAGTTAGCTTCGTGCACCGGGCTTCGAGCATGCCGATGGAGGTGTTTTGCCGTATGACTACCGTAAGACGTGCCGATCTTTCTTGTGTCGTCCAAGCGGGCGGGCTGTCCTCGCGCATGGGCTGCGACAAGGCACGCATGGCGTTTTGCGGCGAGCCGCTCATCGAACGCGTGCTGGGTCGGCTGGCGCCAGTTGCCGGCGAGTTGGTCGTGACGACTTCGCGTCCCAGCGAGCTCGCCTACCTTGAGGAGCGCGCGTTTGGCGGCCTGGTGCCGCGAATAGTGTCGGACCTTGAGGGGCCGGCGGGCGCCATGCGCGGCATCGCGAGTTCGCTGACTGCGGCCCGGCTGCCTCTCGTTGCTATCGTCGCCTGTGATATGCCGTTTGTCTCTTCGGAGCTAATCGGTGCCCTTGCTGGCTGTGTTGAGGCCGAGGCGCTCGACGTGTGCGTGCCGCGCGAGGAGCGGGGAATTGAGCCGCTTTGCGCCGTCTGGCGCCGTGACGCGTGTGCGCCGGTTGCCCAAGAACTGCTCGCTGGTGACCGTCAGCGAATCCGCTGCCTGATCGACCGGGTGAACGCCGGGTATTTGGACGAGCCTCAGATTGTCGCGGTCGCCGACTCGACGCTCTGCTTCGAGAACGTCAATACGCCCGAGGAGTTTGCGGCGGCCGAGTTACTCGCCTAGACGATTGGAGTTGCCATGTCTCACGATATTTGTCCCGACACGGGAGAACCTTGCACTTGCGACGGGTCCGAACCCTGTACCTGCGGCTGTGGCGGCTGTGGACATACGGCCGAGGAAGAGGCAGCGGCGGCTGCGTATCGCGAGTCGCACCGCGAGGCCTCGTTCGGCGATGCCTCTGATCACGAACGCAAAATCATCGTGTCGTTCGACAGCACCTTCGATGTGATGGAATGCGAGCAGCTGTGTCTTGCCGCCGGTGTGCCCGGGCGCATCATGCCGCTGCCCGGCTCCATCACCGCCGGCTGCGGACTGTGCTGGGCCATGCCGTTCTCGGGCGATGCCCTCGCCGCCTTCCGCGCCGCCACCGAGGGCTGCATAACCCCCGCCGACTACCATCAACTCGTCCTCTAACCACCAACATCACCACAAAGGTGCCTGTCCCCAATGTGGTGGTTTGGAACACGTGGACGAAACAGGTTTGAAACACGGGTTTTGCGCGTCAGACACTCAAAAACGCCTCTACCTGCATCGTAATCAAAACGAAACATCTGCTCGTCGGCTTATGCGAAACTTTGCTGCAACAGTGCGATATTATCCATACTCGATAAAGTTCGCGGCGCATAGGGTGCCGCGACCAACATTTTCGTTTCCCATCATTGGAGGAAGCATGAGCTACACGCAGAAAGTTCTCGAAGAGCTCAAGGCCCGCTATCCCGAGCAGCCTGAGTTCATCCAGGCCGCGACCGAGATCCTCGGCACCATCCAGCCGGCACTCGACGCCCACCCCGAGTACGAGAAGGCCGCTCTGCTGGAGCGCCTCGTCGAGCCCGAGCGCATCGTCATGTTCCGTGTTCCCTGGGTCGACGACCAGGGCAAGGTTCAGGTCAACCGCGGCTATCGCGTCGAGTTCAACTCTGCCATTGGACCCTACAAGGGCGGCCTGCGCTTTAACCCGACGGTCACCCTGGGTATGCTCAAGTTCCTGGGCCTGGAGCAGATCCTCAAGAACAGCCTGACCACCCTTCCCATGGGCGGCGGCAAGGGCGGCTCCGACTTTGACCCCAAGGGCAAGTCCAACAACGAGATCATGCACTTCTGCCAGTCCTTCA
>USDE01000006.1 GCA_900553345.1 uncultured Collinsella sp. | reverse complement strand
GATGCCAAAGCCGGCGTGTACGAGAATATAGTCGCCAACCTGCGCCGTCGGCACGAGTCGTAGCGACACGGGGCGCTCGATGCCCATCATGTCGACGGTGGCCTTGAGGTCGTCGTCGCGTTTGACTACTTTACCGGGAACGGCAAGGCACATATTGTTCCCCTTTTAGACGCTTTGCGCTGGATAGGCGCTCAATAATCCATCAGTTGATGGTAGCGCTCGCGGGGTTTGCGGGCAAACGCGTTACGCCTGTGAGACGGCTGGGCACAGCGGCGTGTGAGGGCGAGCTACTGCGATGCAATCTGCGCAAGACGAGCGCTTGCGACCGCCGCCTGACCGTAGGCGATGCAGCCGTCATTGACGGGTACGGTGTGGGGGACCAAGACAGCAAGGCCCGCGTATTTGAGCTCGCGGGTGAGGAGCTGGAGCAGAAGTCGGTTCATGAACACGCCGCCCGAGAGCGCGACGGTGCCAATGCCCTCGCGCGCGCAGATTTCGGTGGCGATGCGCGCCGAGGAGCGCGCGACGGCGACATGGAAGTCGAGTGCGAGCCTGTCGGCGGGCGCTCCGGCTTCAATTCCCTCCAAAAGTGCCTCAAAGAGTGCTTTCTGGTCCAGCACATCGGCGCCGTCCAACCACGATGGGCCAGATGCGGAATAGCCGACGTTGTCGTCGGGAAAACGGGCGATTTTGCCGTCCAGTGCACGCCAAGCGGCGGCTTCGAGCTCGATGGCGGGTTCGCCCTCGTAGGTTGCCTGGCCGCAAATGCCCAAAATCGCGGCTGCGGCATCAAACAAGCGACCCATGCTGCTGGTGCGCGGGCTGTTGATGCCGCGCTCGATCATCGTTGCCGTCACGCTACGTGTCTGCTCGTCTAGGCTGCCCAAGAGCCGCTCGGACCCCGGGTGTTCAAGCAGGCCGAGCTCACTGAGCAGGGCGAAGGCGTTGCGGCGGGCGTCGCGCACGGATGCGGCGCCACCGGGAAGCGCCCAGGTGCGCAGATGCGCGACGCGCTCAAAATCGGCGGGACGGGAGATAAGAAACTCACCGCCCCATATGGTGCCATCGGTGCCGGCACCCGTGCCGTCGAAGGCGATGCCGAGGACGCGTGCATCGGGCGCAAGCCGGCCTGCGGCAATCGCCTCTGCCATTACGCTCGCGATGTGCGCATGATGGTGCTGGACTTCAATAAGCGGCAGATTGTGCTCCCGTGCCTGTTCGCGCGCCCATTGGCTCGACAGATAGCTGGGATGCATGTCGCATGCCAAGGCGGCAGGCGCCAGGTCAAAGAGGTTTTCCAGACGTGAGCACGCGGCGCTCCAGGCATCGAAGGTCGCCCCGTTTTCGACATCGCCGATATGCTGCGACACAAAGCAGGCCACATGGCCGTCCGAGTCCATGCGCGTGAGTGCGATCGTGGCTTTTTGCTGCGGCCCGCAGGCGAGCACACAGGGCGTGGCGTTGTCGAGCGCCGGCAACGACAGCGGCTGCGGCGCATATCCGCGTGCGCGGCGCACGGGCATGACGACCCCGTCGACTACGCGTACCACGGAGTCGTCGTAGCGCGACAGAATCGCGCGGTCGTTACCGAGCAGCGCATCGGCGATGCCGGCGGCAACGAGGTGCTCCCATGCAAGGGCATCGTCGGTCTCGATGGGCTCTTCGCTCAGGTTTCCGCTGGTCATGACGAGTGCGCTCATGCCGTGCGCCGCGGCTGCGGCGAGCAGCAAATGTTGAAGCGGGGTGTAGGGGAGCATGACGCCAAGCTCGGGCAAGTCGTGCGCGACGGATGGCGCGAGTTCGAGGGCGTTGGGGGAGCTGTGGGCGTCGTTGCCGGCTGCGCGGCGACGCAGCAGCACAATGGGACGAACACTGCCGGCCAGCAGGTTGCGCTCAATGCCATCGATATGACACAGGCGCTCGGCGTCGGCAAGGCCGCACACCATAACGGCGAGCGGCTTATTGCTGCGACGCTTGCGACGGCGCAACTCGCACACCGCCTGTTCGTTGGTGGCATCGCAGGCCAGGTGGAATCCGCCCAGACCCTTGATGGCGACGATGCCGCCGCCAGCCAGCAGCTCGACGCAGCGTTCGATGATGGCATCGCTGGCCTCGCGCCACGTAATATGCGGTCCGCAATCAAAGCAGGCATCGGGCTGCGCGTGAAACCGCCGATCGAGCGGGTCGGCATACTCTGAGGCGCAGGTGGGGCACATGGGAAAGCGATCCATCGAGGTAGCCGCTCGGTCATAGGGCAGCGAGCGGATGATGGTAAAGCGCGGTCCACAGTTGGTGCAGTTGATAAAGGGGTAGTGAAAGCGTCGGTCGGCGGGGTCGAACAGCTCGCGCAGACAGTCGTCGCACGTGGCGATGTCGGGCGAGATGAGCGTCGTGTGGGCGGTTTGATCCTGCGACGCCACAATGCGAAAGCCCTGTTCGTTGGCGGCGTCCCAGTTGCCGGGTGCTAGGTCCACAACCTCGACATGCTCCACGCGAGACGCCGCAGGCGCATGCACGGAAAGCGCGGCGACAAATTTGTCGAGCGACTCGCTTGGAGCGTGCGCTTCGATATGCACGCCATCGCCCGCGTTAAGCACCCAGCCGCAAATGCCGTGCGCCATGGCCTCGCGATACACAAACGGTCGCATGCCGACACCCTGCACAATGCCCGTTACATGGATATGCGCATGTCGCATGCGACCCTCCTTCGTTGAAATGTGTGCTGTTACAGCCCCAGGCTCTGCTCGGTGGCGGCGCAGGTGAGCTCGCCGTGTTTAACGCCGCGCAGGCCCAGCAGACGGTCAGCCAGCTCGTAGACACGCTCGCCGCGACCCTTAAGTGCCAGAATCTCCAAACAGTTGTGGTGATCCAGATGCACGTGCATGGTCGATACGATCTCGTCGGTGTAGTCGTGTTGCACCTCGTCCAGGCGGCGCGTCAGGTCGCCGGTGTGATGGTCGTAAATCATGGTGAGCGACCCGATGACCTGCTCGTCGGGCGTTCGCATCTGCTCCTTGGCAATCGAGGCGCGAATCAGGTCGCGCACGGCCTCGGAGCGGTTGGCCACGTCACCGCGGCGTGCGATCTGCTCGTCAAAGCGGCGCAGCAGGTCGTCGGGCGCGGTGACCGAAAAACGGACCAGCTCGGAGGCGGAGCCGCTGCAACGGCAGCCCGCGTCGCCGGTCGGCCCGTGCGAATGCTCGTGCCCGCAGGTGTGCTCGTGCTCGGCCACGCTACACCAGCTTTACGGAGCCAACGGAGTTGTGGTCGGCCTCGATGGCCTCCTCGTAGCCCTCGAGTGCGTCGTGCGCCTCGTGGAGCGCCGCCATGGCGGCCTCGAGCTTGGCACCAATGCGCTCCATATCAAAGTTCTCGGTTGCATGCAGCAGCTGATGGCTCCACTCGTGGGCGAGCTCGATCGTGTCGTCGACCTGCTTGACGCTCATGGCAAGCTGGCTCATGTTCATTCCGACGTCATGCATGGGAAATCTCCTTTTGTACGGGTCTATTCAGTGGTTCAGATTCTACTACGCCCGCTTTGCGCATCGCCGCATAAGAAAACGGGTGCGAGTCCGTCTGACCCGCACCCGTTCACTGGGGGCTGTTTGTGATTACCATACTATCCGTGGTCGCGGGCGCAGCACCCGGCTCTCCGGTGAGCGGCGCAAAACCGCTCATGGACGGCAGCACATGACCGGCGTATTACAGGTGCTTCTCAAGCAGCGCCTGCAGCCTGGCCTTGGGCAGCGCGCCAACGGAGCGGTCGATTTCCTCGCCGTTCTTAAAGACAACCAGCGTGGGGATGCTCATAACGCCAAACTTCATGGCCAGGTCCTGATTGTCGTCGACGTTGCATTTGGCGACGGCGAGTTTGCCGGCCAGCTCGTCGGCCACTTCGTCAACAATGGGCGAGAGCGAGCGGCAGGGACCGCACCACGGTGCCCAAAAATCAACCAGCACGGGAAGGCTGCCGTTAACGACGGAATCGAAGTTCTCGGGGGTAATCTGCTTAATGTCAGCCATGGTGACCTCCATAGTGCGACGCGGCTCGGCCGCGTAAAACTCAGTACGACCGTGCTTATACCCAACGGCCCGTAATGCAACCACTCGCAGGCGGCTCTTTTATATAATGGTGGGCACGCAAACGATTGGAGAGCGCATGCCCACGTCACAAAGCCAGAAAAAAGAAGCCATCGCCCAGGCGACCGAGCAGGAGCTCGCATCGCTCGCGGGCCGCGGCGTGCGTATCGCAGGAAATGCGTGCTCGCCGATTGTGCTGGTAAAAGGTGATTTAGACGATGCCGAACGTGCGGGCGGCGAGCTGGCTGCCGGTCCGGACGGTGCTGCGCTGCGCAAAGCGCTCGGCGCCATCGGCTACGCGCCAGAGGATTTTTGCGTGCTGGCAAGTGTTGCCGGCGCGGGCGATGGGGCGGTTGCGACAGGCGAGGGCCTGCCGTGCGAGCTGTTCCGCGAGGCGCTCGAGGCCTTGGACCCCGAGGCGGTCCTGCTGTTGGACGATCGCGCGGCCGATACCATGCGCGAGACCTATGCCGACATGCTCGTGGCAATCGACGACTTCGATACCGCCATGCTCAAGCCCGGCTTGGTCGCCCATGTGCAGGGTCGTCGCGTGCTCGCGCTCGACGGTTTTGAGGCGGCGCTCACTGACAAAGCCGCCAAGCAGCGCATGTGGGCATACATCAAGCAGCTGACCCCGGCAGCCGCGCCGCTGTAGCGGACCGGAGCCGGCAAGGCGGCCCCAACGGGTTGAACGCGGCTGCCAGCCTGCGCGTCCCTACATCACGGCGCGCAGCTCAAACCGGTCGCCGTTGATGCGAAACTGGCAGTTGCCGTTCATGCGTTCGACGGCAAGCTTAATGCTCTTGGTTCCAAAGCCGTGTCCGGTGTGCCCGGCTACGGGCATGCCGTCGACCATGCGCGGCGGGCGCCCAAACGTGTTAGAGACCAAAAGTAGCAGTTGCCCGTCCTCGCAACGCAGGTCCAGATCGACAAATCGCTTGCCCTGGGGAGCGGCGCTTGCGGCGACGATGGCGTTGTCCAGGGCGTTTGAGAGCACGCTAAACAGATCGACGTCGGCTACATGGACGCTCTCGGGCACGGCGGCGCGCAAATCGGCGGTGATGCCGTTTCGGTTGATATCGGAGCTAAATGACGAAAGCACGATATTGACCGTGTCGTTGGCGCAGTAGCGGCGCACGGCGGTGCGGTCGTTCGTCTCGCAGAGCTCATCGATGCGCTCGAGCGCCTCATCGATGTGGCCCTCTTCGATCAAAGCCGCAAGGCCGCGCAGGAAGTGCCGCATGTCATGGCGGAGGACCGAAAGCTCACGTCCAGATTGGCGCCAAGCCTCGAGCTCCTTGATGGCCGCGCTGTCGCGGGTCGCGAGCATCCAGCGCTCGCGCTCGGCGGTTTCCTTTGCCTCGTATTCGCGCAGATACACAGCAAGAAACATAAGGTAGAACGCGCAAAGCGCAAACGCCAAAAACTCAACCGTCACCACGGAGCCCGAGTGGAAGAGCGTGGTGTAGACATTGGTGGCGTAGTCAAAGATGTAATAGACGAGCGGCAGGATGAGCAGAATCTCGAGCTCGGTAGGGCTTTTGACCGCCAGGCGCGGACCGATGTCGCTGGCCCAATGCAGCAGGATCGCAAAGACGACTGCCGTGGTGATAATGCGTGCCACGTAGTACGCGATTTGCGAGTTGGTGGCGGCGAGTGCGGCGATGCCCATCCAGTTGCTGAACTGGCAGCTCAGATAAGCACTGGTGACGCCCAACATAACGAGCAGCGGGCTCAGGCGATAGCGCGCGCACAGATAGATGACGAGCGGCAGATGCACGACGAGTGGATATGCCTGACGGGCAAAAAGCTCGCCGCCGACGGCATTGGCGAGGCCGAATGCGCATCCGGTTACGGCGCTGACCATCACGAGCTCAAGTGCATGACGCCGGTTGATCTCGATACCGCAGAGCGCCGCCGAGGCAAAAACGCCAAAAAGCAGGGTCGTTGCGTGGTGGATTGCCCAAAGTGTCATCTCGACCGTGGGGAGCATCAACGCCTCCCGCCCTCGAACCGTGCCGCAAAGTAGGCATCCTGGAAGCCCTGCTTGCAGCTGCGCGCCAACGGGATGCAAGCGCCCGAGCGCATGACGATATCCGTTCGGTTGAAGTGGTCGATATTGCGTAGGTTGACCTGGTAGCTGCGGTGACACTTAAAGAAGCTCGCGTTTTTGGCTAGCTGGTCCTCGATGCTGCGGAACGGCTCGAGCGCTTCGATATCGCGCCCGTCGCGCAGGTGGAATACCACATGCTTGTTGCGGGCCTCGGCGTATTCGATATCGGACAGGCGCAGGGCATGGTAGCCAAAGGACGTTTTGGTCACGAGCTCATCGGTCGCGGCGGGCCGCATGCTCGAAAGCTCGCCGAGCAGTTGCGCCAGGCGTTCGTACGCTATGGGCTTGAGCAGGTAGTCGAAGGCGCGGACCTCATAGGACTCCAGCGCGAACTCGGGCGACGAGGTGAGGAACACCAGGCGCACGGCGGTATCGGATTGGCGCAGCTCCCTCGCGGTGTCCATGCCGTTGACGAGCGGCATGATCATGTCGAGCAGAATGATGTCGGCGCGCGATGCGGCATGGCGGGCCAGCAGGTCCTCGCCGCGCGTGACGAGCGCAACGTCGACTGCCGTGCCCGTCTCGGTCGACCAGCGGTCGATCATCCGGTGCAGTCTATCTAGAAAAGCGACGTCGTCGTCGCAGGCGATAATCTTGAGCATTCGGCCCCCCCCCTTGTATCTCGATTTTGCCATATCGCACGCTTGTCGCTCGCGGAGGAACATCCCGTTTGCGCCCCACGGTGCGCAACTCGCGCCGAGCGGCGGGGCGTCGGTTTTGGCGGCCGCACAATACTCCATGGATACACATGTCAATCGATGCTGGCGGTCGGACGGGGAATCAAGCCGACCGCCAGCGCCAAGCGATAACGAACACCGCGAAAGCATAGGGGTAAGGGGAGCTGTGATGAGGGAGAAGAAGATGGGGGTGCGCAGACTTGCTGCTTGCGTGCTGGCTGCAGCGCTGGCGCTTGGGGGTGCGGCGACGACGCTCGCCACGCCTACGGTAGCGGAGGCGTATCCGTCCGCCGCGATCAAACCGAAACACCTGAAGAGCGAGCTTTCGTATGGCGAAAGTGATGTAATCCAACTTTCCGGCGGCAAAGACTACTGGTTTGCCGGTACGGTCGATATCGACCACTATGAGGTCGAGGGCGGCACCAAGGAGAATCCGACCCGCCTATATTTCACCGACAGCTCGTCTCTGGGCGGTCCGCTGACCGTCAAGCGCGACCTTACGTATTCGCAGCACCCCCTCTTTGTGCTTAAGGGCGGTTATGTCGAGTTCATCGGTGATTCGGGCGCCTTGACCGAGGTCCGCTGCGATGGAAAAACGTTTTTGAGCGATAGCAACGATTACGAAGCGCGTGG
This sequence comes from uncultured Collinsella sp., assembly GCA_900553345.1. GTDB lineage: Bacteria > Actinomycetota > Coriobacteriia > Coriobacteriales > Coriobacteriaceae > Collinsella. The sequence goes on along the minus strand of USDE01000006.1, from coordinate 11,353 downwards.
AGGTGTCGATAAGCCGAATACGGGCAAGAGCCTCAACCTTTCCGTGAAAAACCTCAAGCTTGTTTCAAGGACCGATAACAAAGATACCGTTCGGGCAATCACGCTCTATGGAACCATGGGTGCGGGGGAGACGGCCAGCTTCACGAACGTGAATGTCAGCGGTTGGAAATGCTGCAAGAACAACGCATTCAAGGTTGACCAGGGTAATGAAATTTACGAAGCCTCGCCGGCGCCTGTGACTATCAGAGGCAGCCAGGTCGCGGTGGATGCAACGTTTGTCAACTGCACGTTTAAGAATAATAGTGATGATTGCGTCGGCGCCTTGAGCGTGGTCGGGCGGTCGAAGACTCCAAAAGTTACGTTGAACGTCTGCACGTTCGAAAACAACAGTCAGGGAATGATTGCATGCGACGAGATGAAGGTTGAGAGCGGTCATGTGCATGCGGGCAATATCGGCGTCAAAAATGCCATAGTTGCTCTGAATAACTGCAGCATTCGTTCAACAAATAACACGTCATGGAATGGACCCTGCTCTTATATGTTCAAGGTGTGGGATATTCAATATCAGATGCACATGACGAGTGCCATTGCGGTGGCAAAGGATGCGTCGTGCACCATAAACGGTACGGTTATCGACGATTCGTTCGTGTTCCCCTCTGATTATTTCAACGGTCGCGACATAAGCGGTCAGGACGAGAAACGCTGCGCAATTTATGCCCTTGGTTCTGTGGCGCTCGCTGGCAACACGAAGGTCACTACGGCCAAGGCGAAGGGTGTCGATGCGTCCGAAATCGGTAGCTACGGCAAGGTTCACGTCGATAAGTCTTTTACGGGCGAAGCCGTCCTGTCTGTCGACGACGCCAAGTTCGATCCCGAGTCCAACAAGCAGTACTACTACTATGAGTATGTGAACCTTGGCACGAGCGATCTTTCTCAGGAGGATCTTGCGAGCAGGCTCAAGTTTGCTAATGCCGACCTTGCATACGACGTTACCGATGGCAAGGTCAAGGTTATCCATCGCAAGCACGAGCACGAGTGGACCTATTCCGCCAACAAGGATGGGTACAGCATCGCGGCTACGTGCAACGGACAGTATGAGGCCTCGCACTGTGCCTACTCCAGGGACGGCGAGACGATCTCGCTGATGTCGTCCAAGAGCGGCGACCTGAGCTTTACCTACAACGGCAAACAGCGCGACGCCGTGCTTGCTACGACTAAGCCGTCTCAAAAGGACAACGCTGTGACCCAGGGCAAGGTAAAGATTGTGTGCGCACGCTTTTACCGTTGCGCGGATGAGAATGACACCGTGGGCATCGAGATGGAAGGGTCGCAGCCGTGCGATGCGGGCACCTATCGCGTGGTGGCGACGGTTGCCATCGAGGGACAAAGCGATGTTACGCTCGAGCGCGTGTTCAAGATCAACCCCGCCTCGCTTGCGGAGAAGGACTCCAACCGCAAGGATCTTTGCAAGATCGAAGTCATCGGCTACGACAAGCTGAAGGATAGCGTCAGGTTCAGCAACGGTGACGTACTCAACGACGTTCCGTCTTATAAGTGGACGGGCGAGGAGATAACGCCTCGCATTAAGGTGACGTATAAGCTTGGCGACGAATGGATTGAGCTTAAAGAGGGCGTCGATTTCGAACGCCTCGCTTGGGGCGAATCGGTTTCGGAGAAAGATCCAGGTGCGTACCGGAGCCAGCTCTGGGGCCTGGGAAACTTCGCATCCTACGAGTCAATTTACTCCTGCAAGTTTTTCTACTGGAGCATCTACGGCACGCAGTTCGAGAATGTTCAGGCCAAGGGCTTTGACGGCACCTATGATGGCAAGGCTCACTCGCCGTCGGTGACGGTCGACAACGCCCCCGAGGGCATGCAGATCGAATATAGTGTCGATGGTGGCTTGCTGTACGAAGACCGAATCCCCTCCTATACCAATGTCACGCGCGATGTCTATGACAACGTGTGTGCCGAGACAATTAAGTACCGCATTACCGCACCCGACTACGTGCCGGTGGAGGGAGAGCTTAAGATCAAGATCGCCCCCGCCGATCAGGCCGCTCCCAAGGATGTCAAGACGACGGCCGCGACCGGGCATGCCTTGGCGGATGGCAGCATCGACGGGATTGATAACACCTACGAATGGAAAGCCGAGGCCGCCGGCGACTATCAGTGGATTGCCGAAGGCGAGACGTCGGTTAAGGGCCTCGCCGCTGGCAAATACAGCGTTCGCCTTAAGGCCGACCGTAACCATAACGCCTCCGAGGCCCTGACGGTTGAGGTTAAGGACGGCCCTAAGAAGGCCGACGGTAGCGGTTGGAAACACGACGACGCCGAACACTGGAACACCTGCACCTGTGGCAAGGAGGACGTTGACCGCGCAAAGCATGACTTTGAGTGGGTCGTCGACCAGGCCGCTACGGCTGATAAGCCCGGTTCCAAGCATGAGCGCTGCAAGACGTGCGGCTACGAGCGCGAGCCTGTCGAGATCCCCGCCTTCGGCATCAAGGGCTACTCGGGCACCTACGATGGCGAGTGGCACAGCGTGACGGTTGATACCAATACCGTCGCATCCATCCAGTACCGCATGAAGGGCGATACGCTGTGGCTCGAAACGACTCCGAGCATCCGCGATGCCGGCACCAAGACCTTCGAGTTTAAGGCAAAGCTCGTGTCTGGTGAGTCCTGCAAGGGCGAAGTCGAGCTTAAGGTCGATCCCTGTCCGGTGACGGTGAAGCCCATGGATGCTTCAAAGGTGTACGGTTATGACGATCCGAACTTTAAACTCGAGGCCGTTGAGGGCACGATCCCCAATGGTGAGTCGCTCTCTTGGCTCAAGATTCACCGTGAGCCCGGCGAGAACGTGGGCACCTATAAGCTGACGATTGAGCAGCGCGAGCCCCTCAACACGGTGGACAAGATCCGACAGGGTAACTATGAACTGACGCTTCTCCAGACCGGCACGTTCGAGATCACCAAGCGCCAGATTGGTGTTGGCTGGACGGTCGGAACGTATACCTATAACGGCAAGCCTCAGGGCCCCAAGGTCACGGTCAGCAATGTTGCCGAGGGTGACGAGGGCAAGGTTTCCTATAAGGTCGAGAACGCGACGGGCATCGATGCCGGCAGCTATCCGGCAAAGGTGACGGGCCTCGACGGCGACCCCGAGGTCATCAAGAATTACGCCCTTCCTACCGAAAACCTTGAGTATACCTACACGATTTATAAGGCCGAGCAGGAGAAACCCCAGGGCCTGAAGGCTACCGCCGAAACCATCCGTGGCAAGTGCGACGGCAAGATTGAAGGCGCGCACGGCGGCGTTGCCTACCGCCTGTTCCGCACCGAAGCCGGGGACGCCGATGGCGAGACCATGGTTTCCGAAGACGGTAAGATTGAGAATCTTGCCGCTGGCGACTACCAGGTCTGGTATGCCGAGACCAATAATTACATGCCGTCCACGCCTGTGGAAGTGCATGTCGGCAAGGGTAAGTACCTGAACGTCAGCCTTTCCGAGAAAAATGACGCGTACTCGATAGTGTGGCATAGCCCGAACAGACTGCAGTGGCACGAAAGCGTGGAGTTCTCGGTAAAGATCTCCGATGGCTACTACGCGGGCGACGACTTTGCTGTCAAGGCAAACGGTGTGGTTCTCGAGAAGAACGAGGGCGGAAGGTTCGTCCTGAGCGATGTCGAGGAGAATACCGCCATCACGGTCGAGGGCGTGCACAAGCACGAGGCCGTGAACGACAAATGGCTCTCCGACGACAATACGCACTGGCACGAGTGCACCTGCGGCGAGAAAATCGACGAGGCCACGCACACCTTTGAGTGGGTTGTCGACAAGGCGCCCACGGCAACCGAGGCTGGCTCCAAGCATCAGCAGTGCACGGTCTGTGGACATGCGTTGCCTGCAGACGAGATTCCTGCCGCTGCTATCGCCGGCTACTCCGACGAGTACGACGGTGCGTATCACACGGTCGATGCGACGAGCCTGCCCGAGGGCGCGACGGCCCAGTACAGCACCGACGGCAAGAACTGGTCTCCCGAGGCCCCCAAGATCAAGGACGTCGGCACACTGACTGTTTCCTATAAGGTGACGATCGACGGTGTGAAGGCCGAGGGTGAGGTTACGCTCGAGGTCAAGCCGCGCGCGATTACGGTCGCAGCTGACGACTCCTCCAAGACGTACGGCGAGGCTGACCCCGTGTTTACGTGGGCGATCACATCCGGTGAGCTTGTCGAGGGTGAGAGCCTTCAGGGTATTGAGATTGAGCGCGACGAGGACGAGGGCGTGCGCGAGGGCGGCTATGCTCTGAAGCTGACGCAGCCCGAGGGTGCAAACCCCAACTACAGCATCACGTTCGTCGACGGCATGTTCACCATCAACCAGCGTCTGCTCACTGTGACGTGGGGCACCACCGAGTTCACCTATGACGGCAAGGAGCACTGCCCTGTGGCCACGCTCGGCAATGTTATCGGCAATGATGACCTCGGCGCGACCGTCGAGGGCTCCCAGACCGAGGCCGGCACTTTTTACACGGCGACCCTCGGTGCGCTGACGGGCAAGGCCGCTGGCAACTACGCGCTGCCGACTGAGGGCCTGACGTGCGAGTTCTCCATCAAGAACGCCGCTCAGGACGCGCCGAAGGTCCAGGCCGAGGCGGAGACCGTGAGCGGCAAGAAGGATGGCAAGATAACGGGCGTCGACGGCACCATGGAGTGGCGCGCTCAGGGCGCCGCCGAGTACCAGGCCGTGGGCGAGGGCGTGACCGAGCTCAAAGACCTCGCCGCCGGCATGTACGAGGTGCGCTACCAGGCCAAGACCAACTACGACGCCTCTGCCGTTACCGAGGTTACCGTGAAGGCGGGCCGCAAGCTCGTCGTGACGCTGCCGAGCAGCCAGGTTGGCTACACGCTCACCTCGACGGCAACCGAGCTCGACTGGCACGGCTCCGCAAAGCTCGCCATGAGCATCGACAGTGCGTACTTTGCGGGCAAGGACTACGCCGTAAAGGTTGACGGTAAGGCCGTTAAGCTCTCCGACGCCGGCACCTTTGAGCTTAAGGACGTCGAGCACGACGTGAATGTGACGGTTGAGGGCGTGCTTAAGCACGAGCCCGACGGCTCCGGCTGGGCACACGACGCCAAGAACCACTGGCATGTCTGCCGCTGCGGCGAGATCCTCGACAAGGCCAAGCACACCTTTGAGTGGGTCGTCGACAAGCCGGCGACCGTTGAGGCCAAGGGAGAGAGGCATGAGGAGTGCACCGTCTGCGGCGAGAAGGGCAAGACCGAGGAGATCGCGATTCTGACACCCGAGATCATCGACGGCAAGGGCCAGACGATGGTGGTCGACGCCGCCAAGGACCTGAGCTTCCGCTCGAGCGCGCCGATTGAGTTCTTCCAGAAGGTGCTGGTCGACGATAGGGAGGTCGCCGCCGAGAACTACGTGCTCACCGAGGGCTCTACGATCGTGACGCTCAAGGCGAGCTTCCTAAAGACGCTCGGCGTGGGCGAACACAAGCTGAGCGTGGTTTCGGCTACGGGCACTGCCGAGACGACCTTCACCGTTGCCGAGGCTGCCAAGCCCGCTCCTGGCCAGACCACCACGACTACGACCACCACGACTACGACTTCCAAGCCTAAGAAGAAGGCTGGCAAGGAGACGCTGCCTCAGTCCGGCGACAGCGCGTACGCCATGGCCGGTGCCGTACTCGCTGCCGGTGTGGCAGCCCTGCTGCTGGCGTGGGCCATGAAGCGCCGCGCTTAACCGCATGCCAGTTCCCAGCGGGTCCGGATCGAGCAATCCGGACCCGCTTTATGCCTACCGCTTCTCGGGCCAAGACAAAACGGGCTGCTCGAACCGTGCGGCAGGTCCATTTTCGACTATCCTCAGCTTGCCAGTTCGAAAATGGACCTGCCGCATGATTGAATCTTTAGTTCAACTTTACACCTAGGTTTACAGCTGTCTTGTCAGCTGTAAACCTAGGTGTCATACTAAAGCCCCAAGATTCGCCAAAAGAGAGGGGCCTTGATGGCACAGAGCGCGAACATGGATGCGTCGGAGCTTGCACGCGATATCGCGGCTGGCCTAGCATCGGCAACGACGGCAACGGAGCGCGCGGCACTGGTGCCCGCAGAGCTTGTCGAGGCCATTCAGCAACTAAAAACCCAACGTGACGCGGTGATCCTGGCGCACTACTATGTGGCGCCCGAGGTCCAAGCCGTTGCCGATTACGTCGGCGACAGCTTCTACCTGGCAAAGCTCGCCAAGAGCCTGCCGCAGCAGACCATCGTGCTGTGCGGCGTGGAGTTTATGGGCGAGAGCGCCAAGCTGCTCAACCCCACCAAGACCGTGCTGCTGCCCGAGCCGGGCGCGGACTGCCCCATGGCGCACATGGTCAAGCGCGAGACGGTCGATGCGGCGCGCGCCGAGTACGGCGACGACCTTGCCGTGGTCTGCTACGTCAACTCGACGGTCGAGATCAAGAGCTGGAGCGACGTGTGCGTCACCAGCTCCAACGCCGTCAAGATCGTGTCCGAGCTGCCGCAGCAGCACGTCCTGTTCATCCCCGATCAAAACCTGGGCCGCTTCGTAGCCGAGCAGGTGCCACAAAAGCACGTCATCCTCAACAATGGCTATTGCCCGCGCCATCACATCATCACCGTCGAGCAGATCGTCGATGCGCAGGATGCGCATCCCGACGCGCTCGTGCTGGCGCACCCCGAATGCAAGGCCGACGTCCTTGCCGAGGCCGACTACATCGGCTCCACCGCCGGCATCATCAAGTACGCCGAGGATTCGGACGCGAGTGAGTTCATCATCGTGACGGTCCGCGGCGTGCTCTACGAGCTCGAGCGCCGCTGCGAGGGCACCGGCAAAAAGTTCTATTTTCCCGCGGTGCAGCCCACCTGCGTCAACATGGATCTCATCACACTCGAAAAGCTCGTGCGATGCCTGGAGACGGGCGAGGGCGAGGTACAGATCGGCGTGTCGGACGAGGCGGCCGACCAGGCCAAAATTACGCTCGACCGCATGCTCGAGTACGCGGCGCGCTAGAACGATGTGACATGAGGGGCAGTCCCTTATGTCACATTACAAGGGAGAGGATTCCTGTGGAAACCAAACAATACCCCGATATGGAGTGCGACGTTGTCATTGCCGGTTGCGGCGTGGCGGGCCTGTACGCGGCCCTCAATCTGCCGACGAGCACGCGCGTGATCATGCTCTCCAAGGGCACTGTCGACGAGTGCGACTCGATGCTTGCGCAGGGCGGTATCTGCGTGCTGCCCGAAGGCTCGGATTACGATGCCTTCTTTGAGGACACCATGCACGCCGGCCACTACGAGAACCGCCGCGAGAGCGTCGACATCATGATTCGCTCGAGCCGCTCGGTCATCAACGACTTGCTAGCGATGGGCGTGGATTTTGAGCGCAAGGCCGACGGCAGCCTCGACTTTACCCGCGAGGGCGCGCACAGCCGTCCGCGTATTGCCTTCCATGCCGACATTACGGGCAAGGAGATCACGACCAAGCTGCTCCAGGCCGTTCGCAAGCTGGATAACGTGCAGATTTTGGAGCACGTGGCCATGACCGACATCTTGACGGGCGAGTGCGGCGGTGCCACGGTGTGCACCGGCGTCGTTGCCGTTCCCGTGGACGAGGACAACTCGGTTCGTCCCGCCGACGAGCTGGCAAACGCCGCCGAGGGCGTGCACGCCGGCGAGCCGTTTAAGATCCATGCCCGCCACACGCTGTGGGCGACGGGCGGTATCGGCGGCGTATACGACCATTCGACCAACTACCCGCAGCTCACGGGCGATGCCTGCTACATCGCTCAGGAGCATGGCATTAAGATGGAGCACCTGGACTACGTGCAGATTCACCCCACGGGTCTGTTCTCGCCGCAGCCGGGCCGCACCTTCCTGATCAGCGAGAGCTGCCGCGGCGAGGGAGCGATTTTGCTCAATGCCGCCGGTGAGCGCTTTACCGACGAGCTTCAGCCGCGCGATGTGGTCGCCGCCGCTATTCGCGAGCAGATGAAGCAGGACGGCACCGAGCACGAGTGGCTAAGCTTTGCCCCCGTCGAGCGCGACGTGGTGACCGGGCACTTCGCCAACATCCGAGCACGCTGCCTGGAGGACGGCCGCGACATCTTGGACGAGCCCATCCCCGTTACGCCCACGCAGCACTACTTTATGGGCGGCGTGTGGGTTGACAAGGACGGCCGCACCTCGATGCTCGAGCTCTACGCCGCGGGCGAGACGGCTTGCAACGGCGTTCACGGCAAGAACCGCCTTGCATCAAACAGCCTGCTCGAGTCTCTGGTTTGGGGCCGCCGCGCCGCGTGGTACATGCGTACCGGCGAGTCACTGGCCGTAGAGCAGGCGGGCGATCCCGCGCTCGATGGCCGTCATCGCGCCCTGAGCGCCGACACCCTGGCAATCGATGATTTGGCCCGTGCCGCCGGCACGCAGGCCGTGGAGGAGTAGACCATGAACCCCATTACCATGAAGCTCGTCGTCGATGATCTGATTCTGCAGGCCCTGCGCGAGGACATCACGTTTGAGGACGTGAGCACGGCGAGCGTGTGTCCCACGGCGCGCTCCGCCACGGTGGAGCTTATCGCCAAGGCCGATGGCATCATCGCCGGCTTGGATGTGTTTGCCCGCACCTTTGAGTTGCTGGATCCGCAGAGCTCGGTGCTGTTTGATGTCGTCGATGGCGACGAGGTGCACGCCGGTGACCACGTGGGCCAGGTGCGCGGCGATGCGCGCGTGCTGCTTTCGGGCGAGCGCGTGGCGCTCAACTACCTGCAGCGCATGAGCGGCATCGCTACCTATACACACCAGATGGCCGCGGTGCTCGAGGGCACCAAGACCGTGCTCGTCGACACGCGCAAGACCACGCCGGGCATGCGCGTCTTCGAGAAAGCCGCGGTCGAGATCGGCGGCGGCAGCAATCACCGTTACAACCTGTCGACGGCCGTCATGCTCAAGGACAACCACATCGATGCCGCCGGCGGCGTGACGCGTGCGATCGAGATGGCGCGCGCCCATGCATCGTTTACCACGACGGTCGAGATTGAGTGCGAGAATCTGGATATGGTTCGCGAGGCAGTTGAGGCCGGCGCCGATATCATCATGTTCGACAACATGACCCACGACGACATGGCTGCCGCGATTGAGCTTATCGCCGGTCGCGCCAAGACCGAGTGCTCGGGCAACGTGGACGCCAACAATATCCGCGCGCTCGCCGACCTGGGCGTTGACTTTATTAGCTCGGGGGCGCTGACGCACTCTGCGCCGATTCTCGACCTCTCGCTCAAGCACCTGCGTCTGCTGGACGGTAAATAATGGACGCCCGCGAGCGTCGCCGTTCCATCATGGCCGTGCTCGAGGAAGCCAAGGAGCCCGTTTCGGGCAGCGCACTTGCCCGTGAGGTTGGCGTGAGCCGCCAGATTGTCGTGCAAGACATCGCCCTGCTGCGTGCCGATGGGCACGATATCGTGGCGACCAATCGCGGCTACGTGCTGCAGGAGGCCCCCAGCAGCCCCGCTGTGCCCACGCGCTTGGTCAAGGTTCGCCACGGCGTGGAGCAGGCAGGCGATGAGCTTACGAGTATCGTCGACGCCGGAGGAGCCGTGCTCAACGTGATCGTCAATCACCGCGTGTACGGCAAGATCACGGCCGACCTGGACATTCGCAATCGTCGCGATGTTGAGCGCTACCTGCACGATATCGAGAGCGGCAAGAGTTTCCCGCTACTAACGGTGACGAGCGGCTATCACTTCCATCGCATCGCGGCGGAGGACGAGCAGACCCTCGACGAGATCGAGGCCATACTCAAGGAGAAAGGCTACTTGGCAGACCTGATGCCCTACGAAGACGATTTGTCCTAGTCGACGCCGCATCTATAAGTTGCGGTGAAATAGTTCCTAAAATCGGCACCTAAGCAATGAACCGGGAACTATTCCACCGCAACTGCCAAGGTAGCCCCGTCCCCAATTAACTGCCTATACAAACAAAAGGAGGCCTCCGCGGCGATGCGGAGGCCTCCTTTTTGTGCACGGTGTACTTTTGAGTGTGCAAGTGGGGAGTTGTTACTCCTCGACGATCTCGGTGATCGCGCCAGCGGGGCAAGCGTCCTGGCAAGCGCCACAGGCGACGCAGGAGTCCTCGTCAGCGACGGTAGCGACGTCCTGGAGCTCCAGAACGCCAGCGGGGCAGGTGTCGACGCAAACGCCACAAGCGATGCACTCGTCGGCATCAATTACGGGATGAGCCATGGTAGTTTCCTCTCTGTTGACCGACGCTACAGACGATGCGCGCCGGTTTGATTCGGGCAAAAACATACCACGGGAGCGACCGTTTGCAATACCCTCTGGCCGGCATCTTCATACCGTTCGCCGAGTATGCCAAGGTTTACTAAAAAACGCGCAGGTGGGGCCGGTGAGCTGCGTAAATGTTAGCTAAAGGTGACTCGTAATATAGGGCGATTGAGCGTGCTTGCGGAAACCGCATCCCGTAATCCACGTCCAAAACGGGACACAGTTTCAGGCTCACACCTCAGTCAACTCTACATAGATCTCAATTGATTTGCCGAGAACTCAATCAGCGCATCTACCTGCGCATTTAAGAACCTAAACTCTCAGAGATAAGAAATCTTATATGAATTGACTTAGATTTTGTATATTCCGGCCCATAAGGGGATACACTACATCCTGAAAGACAAGCCGAAGCGCCGCGCGAAAGACCGTCGAGGCGGCGCGAACGCACAAGAGAGAGGGAATTTCTAATGAGTAAGATTCTTGGTATCGACCTTGGTACTACTAACTCCGCTATGGCCGTCCTCGAGGGCGGTTCTCCGACCATTATCGTGAACGCCGAAGGCGACCGCACCACTCCGTCCGTTGTTGGCTTCCGTGCTGACGGCGACCGCGTCGTGGGTAAGGCCGCTAAGAACCAGGCTGTCACCAACCCCAAGAACACCGTGTTCTCCATCAAGCGCTTCATGGGCCGCAAGTACTCCGAGTGCACCTCCGAGATCAAGACCGTGCCGTATGAGGTCAAGGAGGGCCAGGGTGGCCGCGCCGTCGTCGACATCGAGGGCAAGGATTACACCGCCGAGCAGGTGAGCGCCATGACGCTCGCAAAGATGAAGGCCGACGCCGAGAAGTATCTGGGCGAGACCGTCACCGACGCCGTCATCACCGTCCCGGCCTACTTCAACGACGCCCAGCGTCAGGCCACCAAGGACGCCGGTAAGATCGCCGGCCTCAACGTCAAGCGTATCGTGAACGAGCCGACCGCTGCTGCTTTGGCCTATGGCCTGGACAAGCAGGGCACCGAC
>USDE01000005.1 GCA_900553345.1 uncultured Collinsella sp. | reverse complement strand
AGCCGTCGCATCGAACTGAGAAGGGGGAGGCCTCGCGGCCTCCCCCTTTTTTGCGCTTATAGGGCCATCACTCCACTGTCGCTGTGTTTTTGACCCTCGTTTGTTGCATCTTCTGCGAACGGGCTACAATGTCATAGTCTGTGCAGCATGGAGGTGATTATGGCCGAAGCCGGAATCGGCGTTGATATCGTCGAGATTTCCCGAATGAATTCAATCCTTGAGAAGACGCCCGCGTTTGCTCGGCGCGTGTTTACCGATGAAGAGCGTTCGTATTGCGATGCCTCGTCTCGTCCTGCCGCGCATTATGCCAGTCGTTTTGCTTCTCGCGAGGCGGTACTTAAGGCGCTTGGTACGGGTTTTAGCCAGGGCGTTGGCCGTAAAGACGTTTCCGTAACGCGCGATAAGCTCGGCAAGCCAAAAGCGCTGCTTTCGGGCCGTGCTCTCGAAATCGCCCAGGAATTGGGCGTTGTCGAGGTCGCTCTTTCTATTACTCTGACGGGTGACTTGGCTGTTGCTAATGCCATTGCGATCACCGAGGATGCTCGACCTAAACCCAAGGAAGAAAGGGTGAGCACGAAGGAGCGCGTTGCTCAGACATTTAAAGAGGCTCGTTCTGTCTTAGACGAGCTCGAACAGCTGCAACAATCTGCTTTGTCGGAACATCTGGATGATGATCCGCAAGATGCGCTAGGAGCATAGATGAAACCGGTTTTGAGTACCGAGGAAGTCGTTCGCCTCGAAGATATTATCGAGCGTGAGGGTACCTCGAAGGCCGAACTCATGGAGTTGGCGGGCGAATTTGCTGCCAACGAGATTTTAAAGCTCAACCCCGATCGCGTTCTTGTATTGGTCGGTTTTGGCAACAATGGCGGAGATGGCTGGGTTGCCGCTGACATTCTGACGCATAAGGGCGTTGATGTAGATATCGTCTCTCCGGTTGAGCCGGATGAGATCCCTGCCGCTCTCGCTCGTCATGTCGCCCGTCGTACTGCTGGTCGCGACGTGCATGTGTGTGTCGGCCCCTCTCGTGATGAGCTGGAGGTGCTGATTGATAAGGCTGATGTTGTAGTCGATGCCATTTTTGGTACCGGTTTTCATGGTGATCTTCGTGCGCCGTTTTCAATCTGGATCCCCACGGTCAATGAAAATGCCGATCGCGTTGTCTCCATCGATGTTCCTTCGGGCCTGAATGCCGAGACGGGTGTGGTGGATGACGACTGCATTCGTGCCGAGCGTACGGTGACGATGATTGCTCCCAAGATCGGCTTATACAGCGCTGACGGTCCCGAATATGCAGGCGATCTGGTCTGCGGCGGTCTGTATGACCGCCTTGATGAGGTTATTGACGATGTCGACCATGCTGCCGAGATCGTGGAACCCGGTGACCTTGTGGACTATTTTGCTCCGCTGCCTACGAATATCGATAAGTACTCGCGCGGCTCGGTGCTCATTGTTGCCGGATCGGCGCAGTATCCTGGTGCGGCCATTATGGCTGCCAAGTCCGCTGCCCGCGCAGGCGCCGGCTATGTGGCAGTCGCGACTCCGGATGCGTGTGCCAACCTTATCCGCATGGCGCTCCCCTCGATTCCGGTCTTTGCTATTCCATCTGATTCCCGCGGTTCTTTTGGTGCCGCTGCGCGCATGACGGTATGTGAGATTGCCAAGAAATATAGCTGCGTGCTGTGTGGTCCCGGCATGACGACATCTGCCGGTGCCATGCAGGTGGTTTCGGGTCTGCTTGAGCTCGACGTACCGCTTATCTTGGATGCCGATGCTCTCAACTGCCTTGCCAAGATTGCAATCGATGGCATCGACAGTAATCCCGAGATGTATCGTCGTGAGCAGCCGCTCGTTATGACGCCGCATTATCGTGAGCTTTCGCGTCTCGTCGCCGGTGATGAGGTCAATGACCTTGGAACCGCGATTGCCGCCGCGCAAAAGGTTGTCTGGGCCGCCGGTTCCGATAACCTCGTTGTTATCGCTAAGGGCCCGACGACGGCCATTTGCGGTGTTGAGCGCGTGCTGCTGCCGCTCTCTGGCCCGGCGTCGTTGGCGACCGCTGGCTCGGGTGACGTCCTTGCGGGTATTCTGGCCGGCACGCTAGCCACCATGCGCGATGAGATGGACCGCTGGGAGCTGCTGTACTCGTATGCCGTCGCGCTTCATAGCTATGCCGGTTTTGCCGCGGCGACGGAGTTTGGCGAGAAGAGCGTTATCGCGACCGATCTTATCGACTTGATCGGTCCCGCCATGGAGTTGGCGGCAAAGGATGCGCTCGATGATCTGGGAATCACGGACGAAGGGTCGGATGACTAATTATGAATAAAGCCGATTTGACGCGTTGGTCCTGGGTCGAGATCGACCGCGGGGCGCTTCGCCGCAACACGAGGGCCTATAAGAATTTGCTGAATCCGCGTCAGCGCCTGTGCTGCGTGGTTAAAGCCGACGCTTATGGTCATGGAGCTGTTGAGTGCGCCAAGATTATGTATTCGGCCGGCGCCGACATGTTTGCCGTGGCGACGGTTAACGAGGGCGTTGAGCTCCGACAGGGCGGGATTACGAAACCCGTCCTTATCCTAAGCGAGCCGCCTATCGAGGCCATTCCGACGTTGCTCGAGTTCGATATCATGCCCTCGGTCTATACGTCCGACTTTGCTCTTGCGTATGGCGAATGTGCCGTCGCGGCGGGCAAGGTGGGCAAGTATCATCTCGCCATCGAGACGGGCATGAACCGCATCGGCGTACATTACACGCAGGTGCTCGACTTTGTCCGCGGTATTGATTTCCATCGCGGTATTCAGTGCGACGGCGTATTTACGCACTTCGCCACGGCCGATGAACCTTCGGGCTGGGACTACAAGCTGCAGTGCCAGCGCTTTACCGAGGCCGTTCAGGCCATTAAGGATGCGGGTTTTGAGTGCGGTATCGTGCATTGCGCCAACACGCCGTCCTCGATGCTCGACCCCTCGATGCATTTTGATATGATTCGCGCCGGCGTTGGCTTGTATGGCATGCAGCCGTGCGAGCTGAGTAGCCGTGTGATGCAGCTCGATCCCGTTATGAGCGTTCATGCGCGCGTGACGCGCGTGGCGCACCCTGCGATGGGCGAGGGCGTGGGCTACGGTTTTACCTACCGCGTACCGCGTACGCGCGTTCAGATCTGCACGCTGCCGATCGGTTATGCCGACGGCCTATCGCGTACGCTTTCCAATCGTATGGATGTGCTGTATCGCGGCGAGCGCGTGCGTCAGGTTGGCAATATCTGCATGGATCAGTTTATGGTCGCCATTCAGTCCAACCCGGCACACGAGATTCCCGAGGCCGAGTATGGTGACGAGATGATTATTGTCGGCCGCGATGGCGATGCCGAGATCACTATGGACGAGATGGCCCGACTGCGCGGAACGATTAACTACGAGGTCGCTTGCGGCTTTGGCATGCGTCTCGACAAGGTCTACGTGTAGGAGCCGCTATGGGCGTCATGCACATTCCCGGCCATACCCATCAGGCGCCACGTGAGGTCGCACTCGAGGAGATTGAGGCTGTTTTAGGCGACTGCCATCTCTGCCAGCTCTATCAGTCGCGCCATAACATCGTGTTTGGCGTGGGAAACCCCCACGCTCGCGTCATGTTTATTGGTGAAGCACCGGGTCGCAACGAGGATTTGCAGGGCGAACCTTTTGTGGGGGCGGCGGGTGAAGACCTCAACGGCATTTTGTCCCTGGCAGGTCTTAAGCGCGAGGACGTCTATATCGCCAACGTGCTTAAGTGCCGCCCGCCGGGAAACCGCAATCCGCGTCCCGAGGAAGTGCTGGCTTGCTCACCGTTTTTGCGCGAGCAGATTCGAAGCATCTGGCCCGATATCATCGTGACGCTCGGTAACCCCGCAACGCACTTTGTGCTCAAGACCGAGATCGGCATTACCAAGCTGCGCGGCAGGTTCCATCAGATGGGCCACTTTGTGGTGATGCCGACGTTTCATCCTGCGGCGGCGCTGCGCAATCCGGCGTGGCAGGAGTTGCTGGAGGAAGACTTTAAGATGCTGGGCGACTATCTGGAGCGGCACCCCGCGCCGGAGACCGCCTCGGAATAATAATAAGGAGCGTATATGTCCCTGGAGCGCCTGGGGGTAGGTACCTATAGAACGGCCCGTACTGCCGATACGGAGCATTTTGGCGAGCTGGTCGCACCGTGTCTAGAAGATGGCGATGTGCTGATCTTGACCGGCGGCCTCGGGGTGGGCAAAACCCACTTTACCAAGGGCGTTTCGCGCGCTCTGGGCGATGAGCATATGGTCACAAGCCCTACGTTCGCACTCATGGCCGTTCATGACCAAGGGCGTATTCCGCTGTTCCATTTTGATCTGTACCGCCTGGAGCATGCCTACGAGCTTGAGGATACGGGCATTTTTGACGTGCTGGGCTATGAGGGTGTTTGCCTGCTGGAATGGGGCGAGCAGTTTCAGGATGAACTGACAGATGAGTATCTTTCGGTGACGCTTAAGCGCGATGAGGACGACAGCGACGTGCGAACGATAACGCTCGAGGCACACGGCGAGCGCGCGATTGAGCTTTCCCATTTGATTGATAAGGCTGTACAAGATGAGCTTGCATAACGACAACGCGCTGGTGGTGGCGCTCGACACATCGACCGACATGCTTGCCTGCGCGGCAAGCTGGATTGACGTGCAGACAGGCGAGGCAAAGCTGGTAAGTGGGGACCATCTGTGTCGCCGCCATGCCAACGTGGAGCTCGTGAATACTGTTGATGACCTACTGAAGCAGGCCGGCCTGGATCGCAGCGATGTCGGCTGTTATGTGGTCGGTCGCGGTCCCGGCTCGTTTACGGGCGTGCGTATCGGCATCTCCACCGCAAAGGGTCTGGCGCACGGTGCCAATGTGCCGTTGCTGGGCGTGTCGACGCTCGATGCTTGCGCCTGGACGGCATGGAAGGCCGGCGTGCGCGGCAAGCTTGGTGTTCTTGCCGATGCCATGCGCGGCGAGGTGTACCCGGCGCTCTATGTGCTGGGGGATGAGGGCCCCGAGCGTCTGTTTGAGCGCGAGCGCGTGGTCAAGGCCGCCGTGGCGCTTGATGAGTGGCGCCAGACCGCGGACTGGGATCAGGTTCAGCTGACTGGTGACGGTCTCGTGCGTTATGGCAAACTGCTGGGCGAGGATGAGACGGCGCGCTGCGTGGAGCGAGACCTGTGGTGGCCCTCGGGCGAGGGCCTGCTGATGGCGCACGCCGCAGGCGATGGCGATCCGGCTCGCGTCTTGCCGATCTATACGCGCCTTTCGGACGCCGAGGAAAACGAGCGCAAGCGTCTGGGCCTTGCCGAGAGCGCGCAGAGTGAGGTGACAGGTGTTGCCGACGAGCTTGCCGGACGTCATCTGCAATTCCGCCCCATGGGCGCGGCGGATGCCGAGGGCGCGAGCGCACTGGAGACCGCCTGCTTTGAAGGCGCCGGACACGAGGCGTGGACGCCGGGCATGTTCCTGTCCGAGCTGGGCGAGGACGTTGCCGCGCCACGTAGCTGGTGGGTGGCGCACGACGACGGCCGTCTGCTGGGTCTTGCCGGCGGTATGGTCGTCGACGGGGACGTGCAGATTATGGACGTTGCCGTCGATCCGGCGCATCGCCGCGAGGGCATCGCCCGCAAGCTTCTGTCGCACGTGAGCTATGACGCGCAGATGCTCGGCTGCACCACGGCTTCGCTTGAGGTTGAGGACGGCAACGAGGCCGCAATTGCGCTCTATGCCGCTCTGGCTATTACGGTGCCGGCAAGGATGCCATCGTCATGACGGCGCCGCTGCCCCTGGTGCTTCCTCTCGACAATGCCTCGCCCGAGCCGACGGCTGCCGAACAGCGTGTATGGCCGCTGCCCGCGCCCGAACGCACCGCTGAGGAGCGTGCCGAAATCGAGCGCCGCCGCCTGGTGCTTGCCATCGAGAGCTCCTGCGACGAGACAGCCGTGGCAATTATCGATGCGGATGGCAATATACTGGCCAACCAGGTGTCGACACAGATTGATTTTCATGCTCGCTTTGGCGGCGTGGTGCCCGAGATCGCCTCGCGCAAGCACGTTGAGGTCATCGTGAGCGTCGTGGACGCGGCACTCGAGGACGCCGCAGCGTCGCTGGGCCTTACGGGCGGAGCCATTGCACCAAGTGAGCTTGCCGCCGTGGGCGTGACGCAAGGTCCGGGCCTGGTGGGTGCCTTGGTGGTGGGTGTCGCCTTTGCCAAGGGCTTTGCGTATGCTGCCGGCAAACCGCTGGTGTGCGTCAATCATCTGGAGGGTCACCTGTTTGCCAACCTGTTGGCGCAGCCCGACCTCAAGCCGCCGTTTATCTTTACGCTTGTTTCGGGCGGGCACACCATGCTCGTGCACGTAAGGGCATGGGGCGACTACGAGGTGCTTGGCGAGACACTTGACGACGCCGTGGGCGAAGCCTTCGACAAGGTGGCAAAGGCACTGGGCCTTGGCTATCCCGGCGGCCCCATCATCTCCAAGCTTGCCGAGACGGGCAACCCCAAGGCGATCGATTTCCCCCGTGCGCTGAACAGCAGGGGAGACTACCGCTTCTCGCTTTCGGGCCTCAAGACGGCGGTGACGCTCTACATCGAGCAGGAGACCAAGGCCGGGCGCACGATTCACCTTCCCGACCTAGCGGCTTCGTTTGAGGCGGCGGTCTTTGACGTGCAGTACAAGAAGGCCAAAAACGCCCTGCATGCTACCGGGTGCAAGGAGTATTGCATCGGCGGCGGCGTCTCGGCCAACCCGCATCTGCGCGAGATGATGATCAGGAAACTCGGGCGTCAGGGGATCCGCGTAACGGTGCCGCCCTTGTCTGCCTGCACCGATAACGCCGCCATGATCGCGGAGGTCGCTCGCCGTAAATTCGACCGAGGTGAAATCTCGCCGTTCGACGTCGACGCCGATCCAAACATGACGCTGTAGTCGTATGGGTGCGGTCCCCGACCGGAGGGGCCGGATATAAGGTTTCCTGCTCTACAGTCCTGCGCAAGACGAAGGCCACATTAAGTGGCCTTCGTCTTGCGCAGGACTGTAGAGCAGGAAAGTTCACATGCGCCGCCCGGCTCCCGCGGCTCTCAGGGGCATCTCTCATGCAAAAACTTTTGTTGGGTAAAGTCCGAGGTCAGTGGCGTTTTATACCGAGAAATTCAAAAAAGTGGAAAATTCATTACATATTTGCGTTGACTTTAGGTAACTAAAGTTTCATACTCCTTTTCAACCACTGGGGGATGTGAACACGCACGGATCGTTCACATCATGATTGAAGAGGATTTCTTAGACATGTTCACGCATCAGCTAAACATTATCAGCGTAGTAATTATCTGATGCGGGTTAGCACATACAGCTAGCCCGTACGATAACGGGCGGCTGATGAAGATGAGGGCCGTCGAGCGCAACCGACGGCCCTCATTTTTTATGTCTGGGAAGTTCTTTTTAGAGGAGGAAATGTAATGAACGGAGTTTTGCTCATGGTTGTGGCCGCGGCGGTGCTCGCCTGCGGCTATCTGGGCTATGGCCGATGGCTGGCCAACAAGTGGGGCGTTGACAAAGAGGCCCTCACGCCGGCCAAGCGCATGAAAGACGGCAACAGCTTCTCGCCCGTCTCCGCCTTCACCGCGTTCTCGCACCAGTTCAGCTCGATCTGCGGTGCCGGCCCTGTTACGGGTACGATCGTCGCTATGGCCTTCGGCTGGCTTCCCGTCGTGCTCTGGGTCCTCGTCGGCGGCATCTTCTTTGGCGCCGTCCACGACTTTGGCGCCCTGTACGCCTCGATGAAGAACAACGGCAAGTCCCTGGCCCAGCTCATCGAGAAGTACATCGGCAAGACCGGCCGTCGCCTGTTCCTGCTGTTCTGCTGGCTGTTCTGCATCATCGTCATCGCCGCTTTCACCGACATGGTCTGCAAGACGTTCATGTTCACCCCGGCCGTTGACGCTTCTGGTGCTGCTACCGGTGCCATCGACTTCACCAAGTCCTATGCCGCTGGCTGCGCTGGCACCATCTCCATCCTGTTCACCTTCGTCGCCATGGCCTTTGGTTGGGCCCAGAAGAAGTTCAACCTCACCGGCGCTGCCGAGTTCGTCACCGGCGTGGTACTCATGGTCCTCATGTTCGCCGTCGGCATGCAGTTCCCGGTCTACCTGGACAAGTTCCAGTGGTTCGCCGTCGTCATGGTCTACCTGGTCTTTGCCGGTGCCATGCCCATCCAGATGCTCAAGACCCCTCGCGACTACCTCACTTCCATCATGATGATCGTCATGATCGTCTGCGCTGTCCTCGGTATCGTCGTCCTGGGCGCTAACGGCCAGGCCACCATCACCGCTCCGGTCTTCACCGGCTTTAGCAATGCCTCGGGCATGATGTTCCCGGTCCTGTTTGTCTCCGTTGCCTGCGGTGCTCTCTCCGGTTTCCACAGCCTCGTTTCTTCTGGTACCTCCTCCAAGCAGGTCGAGAAGGAGCAGGACGCCGTCAAGGTCGGTTATGGCGCCATGATCGTCGAGTCCTTCGTCGGCATCCTTGCCATCATCGTCGCCGGTATCATGTTCTCCGACATGAACACCGCCGGTACCGGCGCCCTTAACGCCGGTGTCGCTTCCACCCCGTTCCAGATCTTCGCCGCCGGCATCTCCCGCGGTATGCAGGCCTTCGGCGTTGACGGCACGCTCGCAACCGTCTTCATGACCATGAACGTTTCCGCTCTGGCCCTGACCTCGCTCGATGCCGTCGCCCGCATCGCTCGCACCTCGTTCTCCGAGTTCTTTGCCCAGACCAACGACGCCCTGGCCATCGAGTCCAAGGCCGGCTACATGAAGGTCCTCGGCAACCCCTGGTTCGCCACGGTCGTTACCCTGCTTCCTGGCCTCGCCCTCGCCTTTGGTGGCTATGCCAACATCTGGCCGCTCTTTGGTGCTTCTAACCAGCTGCTCGGCGGTATGACCATGATCACCCTCGCCGTGTTCTGTAAGTGCACCGGCCGCAAGGGTTGGATGCTCTACGTGCCCGTCGCCTTCCTGCTCTGCTGCACCTTCACTTCGCTGGTCCAGAGCGCCATGGGCTGCATGACCGCCGTCCAGGCCTACGGTTTCTTCGGCACCATCCCGGCTACCGCCACCACGGCTGCCGTTTCCGTCGCCGCTACCAAGGGCCTGCAGCTCGTCTTCGCCGTCCTGCTGATGGTCCTGGGCCTCATCGTTGCCGTCAACTGCCTCAAGGAGTTCTTCGGCAAGGAGGCCGGTTCCATGCCCGACGAGGAGCCCGAGTGGTCCGAGATGGGCAAAGTCGAGTATGGCCGCGCCGCTGCCGCCGAGGCTCCCGCCGACGCCGAGGCTGCCAAGGCGTAATCGACCTGACGAGTTGAACGTCACATCTATACAACTCGATAAGACCGGGTCCGCGGCTGCGCGGGCTCGGTCTTTTTTCATGCAAAAGCGGGCGATGCCCGAGTGTTCTAGCAGATGTTTTGCGTGGATAAGGGCGCGCGTTGTACCATATAGACGTATATGTGTACATATGAAAGGGGCCCCGTGGCCAAGACGGTATATTCCGATAACCAAAATAATGTCGATGCCCTGGCTGAGCGTCTGAGCAGCCAGACGTCGCTTTCTGCCGAGCGCGCCAAGCTAGTTGCCTACGACCTGCTCTGCCGCAAGGCACTCAAGATCAAGTCGAGCGCGCTGGCGCAGATTTTCCGCTCCGTCGATAAGGAATGCGACACCAAGGCGATGCGCGACGAACTCATCGCGGCAAAGATCGTTACCAAGATCGAGGGCAGCGGCATTAACGGACGTCCGGCGTTCTATACCATTCATGCCGAGATAAGTGATGCTCAGGAGCAGCTTGCCGAGGCTGTCGAAGAGGCCGTCGAGGACGCTGTCGAGGCGCCCGCTTCGGTGGAAACGGCCCCGCGCGAGCATGTCGATACCGACGAGCTGCTCGATGAGAACGTCGTTCGCGCCTTTACGGCCAAGGCCGGCCGCGGCGGTTTTGGTGGGGGCGGAAAGCGCGATGCTCAGCGCCGTGCCCAGCAGGA
Organism: uncultured Collinsella sp.; assembly: GCA_900553345.1. Lineage (GTDB taxonomy): Bacteria > Actinomycetota > Coriobacteriia > Coriobacteriales > Coriobacteriaceae > Collinsella. The sequence goes on along the minus strand of USDE01000005.1, from coordinate 9,040 downwards.
GCGCTTCCGTCGTGCCGTGGCTCAAAAGGATGAACTCGATACCGAGACTGTTGTGACCGAGGTTGCCGCTGAGTCGCAAAAGCCCGTGGAGGAGCAAAAGCCCGTGGAGGAGCAAAAGCCCGTGGAGGCCCAAGAGCCCAAGCGTCGTCGCGGTGCTCACTTTAAGGCTGTGCAGCAGGATGTCGCGCATGAGGCTGAAGAGCCTTCCGAGGTTGCAGGCGATGCTGAGGAGTCTGCCAAGAGGGTTTCGGGTTCGTGTCGTCCCGGCCGCGGTTTTGCGGGGCGCGCGTATCCCATAAAGCGTCAGGAGAAGGGCGAGCCGGCTTCGACCGCTCAGGCCGATAAGGCCGAACAAACTGAGAAAACCGTTGAGCCGGTGGCTTGCGAGCAGCAACCTTCCGAGTCGCAGTCTGCGGCTGACACCGAGGTCAAAGCTCAACAGTCCGCTGATAAGCAGACAGGGGAGAGCGCCTCAAGCAAGCCCCGCCGCCGTCGTCACCGCGGCGGTCGTGGCTCAAATGCCGAGGCCGCGGCCGAGAAGGCAGCGATGCAAAGCAAGGATGCGAAGGCTGAGGCCCTGGTGGAGCAGCCCAAGCGCCAGCCGGCGAAGGGGGACAAGCCCGAGCGCTCGCAAAAGGGTCCGTCCGCGCCAAAGCAAGAGCGCAAAGCTCAGGCAGATTCCAAGCGCAAATCCCAGGCGCAGCCCAAACCGACTGCAAACGATGCGGCCGCCCAGCAGCCTGAGCCGCCCGCTCATGGCGAGGTTTCGGCGTTTGCTCTGGCCCGTGTCCTGGGCAGGCAGCTGCTCAAGGTCGTTCCCACGCCTACGGCGCTCTCCAAGATTAAGGAGCAGCAGACTCAAATCGTTAAGGTCGAGGGCAAGGACGGCAATAAGGCTCCGCAGCGCACTCAGCACAACGAGATGTCCAACCGCAAGATTGCCGAGGAGATTGCGATCATCCAGGCTTGGATAGAGCAGAATCGCGGCGCCGACACGCCGGTCGCTTCGCGTCGCCAGCGCGCCTACCAGATTTTTAACGATGAGAAGGCCTTTGACGGCAAGCATGGCGAGCGTCTGATTCGGCGTATGACCGAAAAGGGCATTAGCATGCAGGCAATCAAGGTTGCTCCCAACCGTCCTGTGCACTTTACGGGCTTCTTTACGCTGGGCGCCGACAAGCCGTTCATTATGGTCGAGAACCTGGACACCTATGACGAGATCGTCAAGCTCCTGCGCGGCCGCAAGCACGCTAAGCTTTTTGGCACCAAGGTGGGTGGCGTGATCTTTGGCGGTGGCTGCAAGGCGAGCGTTTCGCACGCACTGGATGATTATCTGGCCGAGATCGGCTATCGCTTTAACTATGTCTACTACGTGGGCGATATCGACCGAGAGGGTGCGCGCATTGTCGAGCAGACCCGTAATGCCAATGTTGTTGAGATTCGCCTGCATGCCGGTATGTATCGCGCCATGCTCGCCGAGCACAAGCGCCGCGTGAAGGCCGGCGGTGAGTGCGAGCCCGCGGCTGCCAACCAGGGTGTACCGCAGAACCTGGCGGCGACGATCAAGGATCTGCCCATGGTCACGCGCGTACAGTTCCGCAACGTGCTGCGTGAGGGCGGACGCATTCCGCAGGAGATTCTGATGACCGCCGACTATCGGGATGGCGACTCGGGAAGCTTCGACCGCATGCTGAACAACTAAATTTCGCCGGCCCCGGGAGAGCGTGGACACCGGCTTAGGTTTCCTGCTCTACAGTCCTGCTCACGACGGAGGCCACATTAAGTGGCCTCCTGTTCGTGCGGAACTCGCGATAAACCTAAGCCGGTGTCCCCGCTCTCCCGGGGCCTGTGGTTACTTGGTTGTTGCATGCGGCTCGCTTTTCGGAACTAGGCTTATATTTTCTAGATGTAAGGCGCTCTTGGTCCTAATGGGCTTGGGGCGCCTGTCTTTTGAAGGTAGATTTTCCCGTGCTGGACGAGAAGTTGTGTTGCCTTGCGGGTTCGAATCCCTCCGCTTGCCCACAAGAAAAACCTCCCGATCGGCTATGCGTTCGAGAGGCTTGTTTCTTTGGCTGGGACGGAGGGATTCGAACCCCCAACAGCCGGCACCAAAAACCGGAGTTCTACCGTTGAACTACGTCCCAATGTGTGGTGTTGCCCAAAAGCAACCCGTTTAGTTTACCTAATCTGCGAGGGCATCGCAAACGCCATCGAGCAGGCGTACGGCGAGTGTCTGCGCATCACTTGCGGTGAAGGTTCCGTTGTAGCGCGTCATGCCCGTGAGCTCAATGCGAATGCGCGCGGGCTTTTGCTGCGCGGCGACATTGGCGGTGCGGATGCGCTGTGCAAGGTTGTGACACTCGGCAAGGGCGATCGTGGCGCGCGGTGCAGCATCTGCGGGCAGCTCATCGCTTGCAATCTCGAGCACCAGATCCACGTCGGTCGGAACCTCGGAATCGCAAAGCATCATGCCGCTGCTGTCGGTCGTCGCCGTGGCGATGTTCCACATGCGCGATGCAACGCTACGCGCGATGGGGTCCTCACCGATGACGGCAATCTGGAAGCGCTCGAGAACGTTGGCGGCGCGGGCAAAGCCGATGCGCGACTCGGCCTCGGTAACCGAGGGCTTGCCCTCCCACACGTGATGCAGGCGGTTGATATAGGCGTAGGTATCCTGGAACGCCATGCCATCGGCAAACAGGCCGACATTTTCTTGGAACTGCTGCAGAGCGGCCTCGGTGTGCGGGCCAAAATAGCCGTCGTCCTCACCGCAGGCAAAGCCCAAAACGTTGAGCGCCCTCTGCAGGGCCTGAACGTCGGCACCATGGAAATTGGGCATACGCAGATAGAGCGTACGATCGCCCAGTTTATACGAGGCGTCGACCAGGGCACTCCAGCAGGGAATGTCAACGGCGTGACCGGCGGCAAGACCGCTGTCGAGCCTAAAGGTGCCAACGGCCTGCTCGGTGGTGGCGCCAAAGCGCTTATCGGCGACCTCGGTGTCATCGATTGTATAGCCGAGCTGCAGAAGGCGGGACTGGACGTCCTCGACGGCTGCTCCCTGCATGCCCGTTGTAATAGGTTCCATGAACGAACCCCTTTCGGCGTACCATTCGTACTATTTGAGCGTGTGTCGGATAGACAACGCAAAGGGATGCATAAACATGCACTCAACAGTGTAGCAAGTTGTACCCAAATACGCTGCTGACAGGTTTTATAACCCCGCTAGTTAAGGCGCTCCACAAAGAAATCTGCCATGGAGAGGAACAGCTCGCGTGCGTGCGGATCGAGCTCAACGTTCTCGATGGCCGCTTTCGCCTTGGCGGTCAGGTCGAGCGCGTAAGTGTGGGCGTAATCGATGGAGCCGGTCTCCTGGAAGATTTCCACGGCGCGTGCAAGTTGCACGGGGTCCTCGGTGCCCGAGGAAAGGATTGCCTCGACCTCGTCGTGATAACGCTCGTCTGACAGGGCGTGCACGGCGACGAGGGTGCGCTTGCCCTCGGTGATATCGGTGCGGAAGTCCTTGTTGGCGGCCTCCTTGGTACCGATCAAGTTGAGCAGATCATCTTGGATCTGGAAGGCAAGGCCCGTGTGCAGGCCAAAGGCGCGCAGCGCCTCGACCTGCTGTTCGCTGCCTCCGCCGATGATGGCTCCGGTGGCAAGCGGCGTGGCTCCGCTGTAGTACGCGGTCTTGTGCGTCGCCATGTCCAGGTAATCGTCGACCGAGATGTCGAAGCGCCCGTCACGGACCCAACCCAGGTCGAGTGCCTGGCCCTCGATGGTGCGGACGATCATCTCGGTGAGCTCGTGGAGTACGCGCAGCTTTACGTTGGGCTCGAGCGCGGGGTCGTCGAGAACCGTCTTGGTGACCATGGTGAGCGCTAAATCGCCGCAGTTGATGGCGAGTCCCGTGCCCTCGGTAAGGTGCATGCAGGGCTTGCCGCGGCGCAGTTGGCCGTTGTCGGCGATGTCGTCGTGGATCAGCGCGCCCGACTGAAAGTGCTCGATAGCTGCCGCCGCGCTGCGGGCGCTCTCAAAGCTGCCACCTACCGCGGTCGCGGCGAGCATGCAGATGAGCGGGCGGTGGCGCTTGCCGGCATTGGCCGTAAATGCCGAGAGCGGGGTATACAGGTAACGCTCGATATCGGCGGAAGTCGCCTGTCCGTCAAAAAACGTGGCCAGATAGTCGTTAATCTGGTCAAAGTGCTGGGCTAAAAAGCTGGTAAACGGACTGGACACGGGTTCTCGCATTCTTTCTTAGGTTGCACTGTTGCATTATGCAGACAACATATTGCCACATTGGGGCGTCGAGCGCGGCGGTTGAAGACGATTGAGTCTTGCGGTCGCAAACGCGGCGAGGGGCTCGGCTAGATAAGCCCAAAGTGTTCGAGCGCGGTGACGACGCCGTCGTGGTCGAAGCTGTCGGTTACGTAGTCGGCCTTTTCCTTGAGGAAGTCCGGCGCGTTGCCCATGGCGATGCCAACATCGACCGCCTCCATGAGGGCGATGTCGTTGCTCGCGTCGCCAATGCCATATACGGTGCCGTGGTCTGGTCCCAGGGCGTCAAGCACAGCCTTGATTCCGGCCCGTTTGGTGCACTCGCGCGGCGAGATTTCTGTGACCTCGAGCTCGAGCTCGTTGAGGCAGAGCAGAGGTCCAAGCTCTTCATCTTGGGCGATGCGGTTGGCAAGTGGTGTGGACATAAGAATTTTATAGGCGTTGTAGTGCTCAAGTTGCGTGACGGCGTCGCCCACGGTGCGTGCGTAGCCGTACGTCTCGGGGGCATCTGCACTCATGCGCACGACGCGATCGATGCCCTCAAAGCGAATGACCTCGCCCGATTGCTCGAGATAGGGGGCGAGGCGCTGTAGCAGACCAGGGTTTATGGCTGCATTTCGCACGATACGCCCCTCGAGTTCGGCGTAACCGCCCGCGAGGCACACGACGCCTGCCCACGGCAGCTCGAGCAGCTTGGGATGGATGCAGCTGAGGGTGCGCCCCGTACAGATAAAGGCTTTGTTGCCGTTGGCGACAAACGTGCGAATTGCCTGTGCAACCGTCTCGTTGGGATAGGGGGAGAGGTCTCGCTCGCCCTCGGGAAGCTCCTGGGCAAGTCTGGGATCTTGCCAGGCGAGCGTACCGTCGATGTCGAAGAAGCAGACATTGCCATGCTTTTTGGTGGCGTCGGCGGCATGAGAAGGCGAGGCGGCGAATGCAAAACCCGGTTCGAGGCCCATGATCTGGTCAAAATGCTCTTTAACGCGGGGAACGGAGATGCCGATGATCACCTGGGCGGTCTTGCCCGTAATGATGAGGCCCTTGGCGCCCGCCGCGACAAACGCCGCGTTATCTGCAACGATGGAAGGGTCTGCGACCTCGACGCGCAGGCGCGTGGCGCAGTTGGTTGCGCCCACAATATTGCCAACGCCACCTAAAAGCTGAATTACCCGCTCAGCGAGGACGTGATCTTGATCGGATCGACTATTGACCTCGTCATTGGGAGATTGCTCTTTGGCAAAGCCGCTTCCCGTTAAATGATCGATTGCCGCGCGATTGGCGACATGATCCTCGCGGCCCGGCGTCTTAAGGTCATAGATCAAGATGAGTGCTCGAAAACTAACAAAAAAGATGAGGCTAAAGGCAAGGCCGATACCGAGCGCCAAAAGGTAGGAGCCGGCATGCGTCCGCATGAGCGGAATAAAGTTGAAGGCTGCCATCTCCATGAGGCCGCCCGAGAAGATGCCGACGATGCCAAAGAGATTCATGGTTGTGGCAAGGCAAGACGATAAGACGGCGTAGAGAAAAAAGAGCCCGGGGTGGGTGAACATAAAGAGAAACTCGAGTGGCTCGGTAACGCCGCAAACCACCGAGGCGATGATGGCGGGAACAAGGATGGCCCTGAGGCCGGCGCGGCGCTCTGGTTTTGCGGTGGAGTAGAACGCGGCTGCGATGGCGGGAAGGCCAAAGAGCTTGACCCAGCCGGTGGCGGTAAAACCGGCCCACGGCGCAAGTTCATTAAGGGGGCGCGTGCTATGGGAGAGGATGGGGAGCAAGCTGCTCCACGTGGCGTAGATGCCGTCGTTAATGACCAGGTTGTCGTAGTAGATCGGCATGTAGAGCAGGTGGTGCAGCCCCATGGGCTCGAGCGCTCGCTCCAAAAGCACAAAGATGCCCACGCCAAAGGGGCCGACGCCCGCAAGTGCGTGGCGCAGTGTTTCGGTCACAGCGTATACGGAGGGCACGATGGCGGCCGAGATAGCGGCAAGGGCAAACACGGCAAAAAAGCTGATGAGGTAGACCAGCGAGGAGCCCGAGAAGGTGCCGAGCCAATCGGGAACCTTGACATCGTAGAAGCGGTCATGGATGGCGACGACGGTTGCCGACACCGCCAGCGGGCCGATAATGCCGGTGTCGAGCGTCTTGATGCCGTCGATGATGGTGATGCCGCTAGCGGAGGTCAAAGACGACGGGTACTTAAGTCCAAGGTTGTCTCCGCTCAGCTTGATGATCTCGCTCAAAAAGAAGCAATAGGCAAAATAGGCCACGAGCGCCTCGAGGCAACAACGTGCCGGTTGCTTTTGGGCAAGGCCGATGGGCAGCGCTACGGCAAAAAGGAGCGGAAGGCGCTTAAAGACCGTCCACGAGCCGCGCTGGATGATGGTCCAAAAAACGTACCAAGGGGTTCCGTATACGGCGAGGTCGCCGACGATATCCGCAGACGTTGCGAGGGCGGAGACGCCGACCATAAGGCCCGATATGGAAAACAACATGGCGGGCGCGAACATTGCCCCGCCAAAGCGTTGGATTTTTTGCAGCATGTTCTGCCTCCCGAATATCGAGGCGCGTTGCGCGTGGTGAAACGTTTAAACAATGGATTCATTGTAGAGGACCAGACGATTGTCGTACCGGCAGTTTTGATCGAAACCGGTTTGGGCGGGACAGAAACCGTCAACGGTTAAATCCTGTCGCTTTGCCGATAATCGGTTTAAACAACTTTAAGAAATGCTATCGTGCCTAACCATACATATTCATTAGAGGTGAAGTCATGCCAAAAGCGATTTACGAAGGAATCTACCGCGAGATCCGTTCGCGCATCATTAACGGGACTTATGCGTTTCAGGAGATGCTGCCAACCGAAGCCGAGCTGACCGCGGAGTTTGGCTGCACGCGCAATACCGTTCGACGCGCCTTGAGCATGCTGGCCGACCAGATGTTTGTGCAGCCTATACACGGCAAGGGCGTGCGCGTTATTTGGCTCAAGGGCGAAACCGACATGCTGGGCGCACTCGAGGAAGTCGAGTCGTTTGGCGAATTTGCAAAGCGCAACAATGCCGTCGCATCGACCGAGGTCAAGTCTTTTGAACATTTGATTTGCACTGAGCAACGCTCTCGTCGCCTGGGCTTTAAGGTGGGCGAGGAGTTGATTCGCGTGGTGCGTGTCCGAAGCCTCAACGGCAATGCGCGCCAAGTGGACCATGGCTATTTTTTGGCGTCGATCGCCAAGGGCCTGACTCCCGAGATCGCGGCAGATTCTATTTACGGCTATCTGGAGCACAAGCGCGGTGTCAAAGTGATGGCGAGCCGTCGTACGGTGAGTGTCGAGCTCGCCAACGATGAGGACTGCAGCTATCTTGACCTCGGCAAATACAACTGCGTTGCCGTCATGGAGAGCCAGTCGTACACCTCGGACGGCATCTTGTTCGAGGTCACGCATGCCCGCACGCATCCCGAGATCTTCCATTACCGCGTCAACTCCAAGCGATAGCCGGCTAGCTCGCAGCCTGACGAGACTCATGCCCTCAAAGCGAAAACGCCCGGTCAAACCGACGATGCATCGGCTTGACCGGGCGTTTTCTCTGCATTTGATAACAAATAATTGTTTATACAAAACTTGTCAAGTATCAAGTTGAAATTACCGTTCACCGAAGTTTTTCTACCGCTCTAGTAATACTTGTTCAAACAAGTAGCCAAATAGCGTATCGTACAAATCAGCAAAAGGGGCAAAGTCCCCGAGCCAATCTCCGAAGGCGGCGGCAAAGGGTGCCGCCACGGTGTGAAAGGGTGGATTGTAATGAAGAACGAAATGAGCAGAAGGCAGTTCCTGGGCTTTGCTGGTTCCGCGGCTGCGGTTCTTGGTCTGGGTCTCGTGGGCTGCGGTGGCTCCGCCGGCTCCGGCTCCTCTGCTTCTGGTGACGCTGCCGAGGTTTACTTCCTCCAATTTAAGCCCGAGGTCGACAAGGAGTGGAAGGAGATCGCCAAGGCGTACAAGGAGGAGAAGGGCGTCGAGGTCAAGATCGTGACCGCCGCCTCCAACACCTACGAGGAGAAGCTCAAGTCCGAGATGTCCAAGAGCTCCGCTCCGACCCTGTTCCAGGTCAACGGCCCCACCGGTCTTAAGAACTGGAAGGATTACTGCGCCGACCTGTCCGATACCAAGCTCCGCGGTGAGCTCATTGACGACTCCCTGGCTCTGCAGTCCGATGGCAAGGATCTGGGTATCGACTGGGTCCAGGAGAGCTACGGCATCATCTACAACAAGCAGCTGCTCGAGAAGGCTGGCTACAAGGCCGAGGACATCAACTCCTTCGACAAGCTGAAGGCTTGCGCTGACGACATCCAGGCCCGCAAGGACGAGCTTGGCGTTGAGGGTGCCTTCACTTCTGCCGGCATGGATGACTCCTCCAGCTGGCGCTACACCACCCACCTCGCCAACCTCCCGCTCTACTACGAGTTCGAGAAGGAGCACAACCAGGAGGACGACGAGATCAAGGGCGAGTATCTCGACAACTTCAAGCAGATTTTCGACCTGTACATCACCGACTCCACCTGCGATCCTTCGCAGCTTGCCTCCAAGACCGGCGACGGCGTCTTCCAGGCGGCGCAGGAGAAGGGCTTCTATGCCATCGGCGTAGACTCTGATCAGAAGTACATTGCAGACGACGTGATCATCTGCTCCATGATGAAGCAGGTGGGCGACTCCATCTACGAGGCAGTGTCCGATTACATCTCCGGCGACACCTCCAAGTGGGGCACCACTTGG
>USDE01000004.1 GCA_900553345.1 uncultured Collinsella sp. | reverse complement strand
CTGATCGCCGCGGATAAGCTCAATGCCTCAATTGAGCTTGTGGTGTCGAGCCGTCCTTCGGCCAAGGGTCTGCAGCGTGCCGAGCGTGCGGGTATCCAGACGCTTACGCTGTCCAAGGATGTCTATGCCGACCCCATTGCCGCCGACGAGATCATCGCGCACGAGCTGCTCGAGCGCGGCTGCGAATATGTGGTCATGGCCGGTTACATGCGCATGGTGCATACGCCGCTGCTGGCGGCGTTTCCCAACCGCGTGGTCAACTTACATCCGGCACTGCTGCCGAGCTTTACCGGCGCGCATGCGATCGACGATGCCTTTGCGCGCGGCGTCAAGGTGACCGGTGTGACCGTGCATTTTGCCAACGAGATCTACGACAACGGCCCCATCATCGCCCAGCGCGCGCTGGCTGTCGAGGAAGGTTGGGATGTCGACACGCTCGAGGAGCACATCCACGCGATTGAGCATGTGCTGTATCCCGAGGTCGTGCAGATGCTCGCCGACGGTCGCGTTCACGTGCTGGAGAGCGGCAAGGTCGCAATTGATGCGGCGCGCTAGCGCGTGTAAATGGGTCGCCTAGGTTTCGTTGAGGTGTAAACAATCAGAATAGCCGATTGGGGCATATGGAATCACGTGTGACCCAATCGGCTTTTACTATCTCTTTGATTTCGGGCTCCTGATAACGTGACGGGTGGTCTCGAAAAATGAGGGCGGTTGGCTGCGCGCATGATATGGATATCAGCGGCGATATCTCCATCTCGATAAATAAAGATGGCTTCAAGTTGAGCATCGGTTCGGACTTCGAGATGCGGCTCTGTTCAGCGAAAATTCTTGCACTAACACTCATGCCATGAGCTAGGATAACTAGCCGGTATAGGGTCACTTGAGCGGGTATGCGTCTGTTCAAGCGGCCTATTGGCTTGCTTAAGAAATAGTTAAACTACGTAGCGTACAGCGCGTGAGTGACTTACGACTCAGCGAAACTAAAGGGAATCGGAGAAGAAGGCCCATGTTTTGCCCCAAATGCGGTAGCAAAATAAGCGACGATGCGCGATTCTGTACCGAATGCGGCCTGCCCTTGGGCGGGCTCTCGGGCAAGACTGCGGCCGAGGAGGGGCCCAAGGGCAGGCCGCCGGAGCGAGAATCATCGTCCGCTGAAGTCATATTGGAACCCACAGATACCGAAACGGACTCTGCGATAGGATCCGCGAATGCCGAGTCCACAGCAGAACCGAGCCCCGAACCGGTCTCGAAGACTGCGAGTAGCGGTCACTCCCAGATGTACAACTTCTTTATGCAACGCTGTCAGGTCGGTAACCGCCTAGTGCCGCAGTTCGCTATCATGATCGCCGCATTTATCGCCGCGGCAGGCATCGCTTACGCTGCTTTCATGCTCTACAAGAACGTCATCGAGCCCAATCTCCAGCAGCAATCCGTGCAGCAGGAGCAAACGACCGAAAGGCCCAAGAAGGACGAGAGAGCGGCCGAAGAAGTTGTCTATACGTTGGAGGCAAAATCATTGACGGTGTCTGCTCCGGTCGACCCTATGTTAAATCGGGGCGAGCGGACTGACATGGAATGGTCCTATCCGCAACTTAAGAGCTCCGCCAAAGACGACATCAAAGACAAAATTAACAAGGCGATTCTCGAGCCACTTCAAATTGATGCGGAGCGAACGAATCGAGCATCAGATAATGAGCAATCAAATGCTGAGCTGTACCCCGACGGCGAATTTCCCTGCATATCGAGAAACGTGACGGTTACGTACATGGATGAGAACTATTTTTGTATCCGTGACGAGCGCTATTCGACGGGATGGGGTCCGCATGGCGACACGGTTGTGACTGGTGTTATTTTTGATTTGCATACGGGTGATACTGTTAGTCCTCAGGACATGTTTGGCATTGATACCGAGGATCTTGCCAGTTCTATGAGTTCGGCAGTTTGGCCGTATCTTACGGAAATGCGCAGAGAGCATCCGTCTGATTACAATTCTATGCTCATGCGGAGCGATTCTTCAGACTATTCAATCAAGGGCTCAACATGCTTGTATGTGACATCCAAGGGACTGGTGTATCGCACCGAAGACTATGAGCTCGGTTCTTTTGCGGACGGCAATTGCGAGATTTTGGTTGCGTCCTGGGATGATGAGTCTCAAGTGGGGTCCGAAGTAACCCCTGATGAGGTCAAGGACGGTACAACGGTGAAAGTCGATAAGGAGGACTAACATGTTCTGTCCCAACTGTGGGTTTGAGCTTGATGACGATTTGCGCTACTGCACTGAGTGCGGCTACGCGCTCGAGGATGCAAAGGCGGTACTGAACTCTGCCAGCGACGAAGTGGCAGAAGAACCTTCCGTTATCAATGAAGCTGCGGAAGAGATTTTCGCTAGTGGCGAAACGGAGAAGGAGTCTTCCGCCGGTGCCGAGGCGGGGGAGGAAAAGTCGCCCGTGGAGAGCGAACCCGTAGCGGACGAAGAAGACGACCAGCCCAAAGACGACGTGTCGTCCGGTGCAACGCCTTCGATTCCTGCCGTGCGCGCCGACCGGCCAAAACCGAGCAATCCGGTCGTCAAGCCCGTCGCGGCGCCAGCCCCTGTTTCTGCGGTGAATGCATCCGCACGGAAAAAGGAGCCCAAGGCGCTCTATATCGTTGGTATCGTCGTTGGTGTGGCAGTCATTGCCATCTTTAGCTATCTGCTGTTCTTTAGCAAGTCCGGCGACGTTGCCCATTACGGCCAGGACAAAGCCATCGTGGTGGTCCAAGAATCCAAGATCACCCCGACCGACGCAAAGGGCGAGAAGCTCAAGAAGTACTCGGTGACCCTGAACGGCGACAACGGCTACAGCACCAACGCTGAGGTTAAGGGTGACGAGGGCTTCACGGTAAGCCAGTTTCCCGATGTTAAACCGGGAAAATATACTCTTACCGTTAAGGACTCTAATTCCAAAGTCGAGTGGGCTATCCCCGTCGAAGTCGTTGATAACTCTAAATCCGCTGATGCCGTAAAAGAGGTTTCCCTCGAGGTGCCTAAGGTCAACGAGGCCGATACAAAGACAGACAAAGGCGACAAGAAGGATGGAGGCACCGCGGCGGACAATACCGCTGCGTATGCCGCTTACAAGCAAAAGTGCCAGGAATACCTAGCGTGTTATGGAGAGCCACAAATTGTTGAGGTGACTGATTCTGTCTATGCGATGCGAGGGCTTTGCCTTGTCGACCTCGTTGATTTTGATCAGGATGGCCAGCCTGAGTTCTTGACCGTTGTGAACGGTATGAGCGATGACGAATTAAAGAGTGCTTGGAATGGAGATATAGAGGGACTTCAGAAGTCCTACACCGTAGAGGTTTGGTCGGCAGCTGATGGTGGTGTCAAGAGACTTTACAGTCAAAATTGGCTTGATAACAGCAATGGAGGAACGATGTTTCTTCCGCTGGTTAAAGCGGATGGCGGCAGCATCCTCGTAAGCCAAAGAACATATGAGATGAGCAATGCGATTACGGCATTGCTCGCTGGCAGGCAGGCTTTGGCCGGGGACAATACTTCGGTATATGGCAAGAAAGGCGATGTTTTTTCGCTTGTAAGCAACTACGAGTCCTGGGGAGTTGAGCCGAGCGAGGGCAATGGCTACGTAGAATATTATGCGTCGGAGGGCAAGGAAATTTCCGAGACGGACTATAATGCTCTATATCAGCAATTTGGCTATGGGCACAATTACCGGACATACTACTTCCTTGATTTCTCAACCTCAGGTTACGGTTCTATTTCAGGGGAATCCCACGTCGATCCCAATCAAGTTGCGGAAGTCACCAAAGATACGCTCAAAAAGGTGGGAATCGAATAAAAACTGAAAGGGGCTTGGAAAACTGTTTCCAAGCCCCTTTCTTATAGTAGTTGCTCGAGCCCAACAAGCCTCGCGTTGCTTGTTTGAGCCGCTCTATTTTGACACGCTTTGGTAAATCCACTCTTGCTAAACAAGTAGTACTGTTTGATCGGCCGGCCCAGCAGCGCGCTGCGCCGCTCGAGTGTTTCAAGAACGTCGGTATCTACGGGCTCGTTTCTCCATTTGCACTCGCCAACGATGAGCTCCCCATCGGCGTCCTCAAGCACAACGTCAATCTCTTCTTGCCGGCGCGTGTTCGGGTTCGTGCCCCACCAAGAGCCGATTGCCTTGGGCAGCACATCCAGCTCGCTCTCAACAACCTGCCGCATCAACCACTGGCGGCACACTTCTTCAAATGCAGGGCCCACAAAGGTAGGCAGGTCACGTTTGACGATACGTGCAGCAACGGCGGCCCCGAGTCCCTCTTCGATCGTTCCTGCGTACTGTGGAACAAACCGATACCAAAACCTAAACAGGTTATCGCAGATCCGATAGACTACCCTGCGTTTTGTTGCCTTTACAACAGGCGTGACGCGCTCAACGATTCGCAGCTCGATCAATGCGTCGAGCAGTCGCGCGACCTGTGGAGTTGCGAGGTGGGTAACATCGGCAATTTCTTTGGAGCGTACACAGCCGTTGGCAATGGCGGTTATGACGGCATTGTAGATAGCTGGGCTGCGGACCTCTTGCAGCAGATAGTTCTGGGGTTCGGCATACAAAAACGCATCTTGACGCAACAGCGCATGCTCAAGGTTCCATTGAGTGGAACGCGTGCCATCGAGCTGCGATAGATAGAGCGGCATCCCGCCAACAACGGAATACAGCTCGATGACCCTTTCGATGGGTGCATCGGGAAGCATGAGAGCCACGTCAAAGATGGTGAAGGGGTCAATGCGCAGCTGCATGGTGCGGCGTCCATAAAGAGGGCTTTGGTGTCCTAGTACCTGGTGTTCCATAAAGCTCATGGACGATCCGCAGAGCACGAGGAACAGCTTGCTCGTGTCTTTATGTCGATCGATAAGCGTTTGCAGGCACGACGAGACGCCCGGATCGCTCTCGGCGAGGTAGGGATACTCGTCAATAATCAGAACGATTCGCTCTGTTTTGGCGTGTTCGAAGACGGATTCGAGTGCAACCTGGATAGAGGGGAACGCTGCTCCTGCGGCGCTATCGCCAAGTATCTCGCGGCTGAGCAGCGCGAGGTTTTCGCTTGCAACGGTTTGCTGTCCGGTAAAGAAGATCACATGGGGTTTGCCCTGTGTAAAGACGCGAAGCAGGCTGGTTTTACCCACGCGACGCCTTCCATAGACTACGGCAAACTGAAAGGAACCTTTTTGATAGGCGGTTTCCAGGGATTCAAGCTCTTCCCGACGTCCAACAAACATGATGCGCCTCGTTCATATATGTATTACTAACATATATATTACTAACACGTATATGAGTAACTTTCCACCCGTCAATCGGATGGCAAAGAAATGACAGCGTTTCTACTTAACGAGGCGCTTGAGTTTGGCATAGTCCTGAATCTGCTTTTTGCGCTTGGCGTTGAGGAGGTTGTTGAGGTCGAGCTTCTCAATGGTGCAGCGTTTGAGTAGCTCGGAGCTGTCAAAGCCGTTTAACTCAATGTCTACATCCAGATCGTGCTTGAGCTTGGTCCATTTATTGAGCTGCGAGCGCACGTAGGCCGCGGGACGTTCTATCTCGTTGGCGATGTCGCGTACGCTGGCGCCCGTTCCAAACAACTCGCGTATCTTTGCCGTCTCCTTGCGCGTGCGCTCGTTTTTGGCATCGGTCTTGCATCGATCGCTGCAGTAGTGCCGTTTGACGCCACGATGCCCGGCAAGTGAGTAGGCGCGTCCGCACTGCTCACAATAGCCGATCTTGACGGTGCTCAGCTTGCGCGAAAAATCAAACCAGAGCCACGAGAGATAGCTGTCAAACGAGAGGAACCCTGTGGATTCGTTGCCCTGGAACACATCCACGTGCGCGCCCGAGAGATGCGAGATCACGAGCGCCTGCACCAAAGCGGTGAGTGCATCGCGGTCATCGTTGTCGAGTTCTTCGCGGCGCTCCTGGATATCTGCTTGAGGGTCGATTACATAGAAGCTCTCCTCGCTATTGCTGACCTTGAGTCGCGCTGAAATCTCCGAGCTGGAGTCTTCGTCCATGTAGAACATCGCCTGCAAAACACTGAAGTCATTGGCGGTGAGCTCGTGTTCAAAAGAGAGCACGTTGAGTGCAACGAGGGATTCTTCCTCGTCGATCATAAACATCTTTGTGTTTGCGGCATATGGGTGGGGCGGCAGCACGATTCCAGTTGTCGTAAACGTTGTCCTTCTTGCTGTGCTTGTCCTTGTGCAGATGGGTCTAGCCTTCAATGCCCGCCAGGTGGACCAAAAGGTTGCCGCCGTGGCGGCAAAGACGGTTCAAACGGCGCAATTTGCATCGTATGTGGGACAGCTCCTTGCCGTAGCGCAAGACGCTCAGGTCAAAGCCGAACTCAAAGTGCTCAAAGACGACATCTCCTTTAGTTCCAACATGTCGCAGCCCCATGCTCAAGAGATTGAGCGACAGTTCTCCGCTGCGCTCGAGGCCGTCTCGAATTCCATGAGTGCCGATGAGCCAGCAGATGTTACGGTTGGCCTTGTCCATGATGCGCGCCGTATCTGGAAAAAGCGCAATGCGGCGCTGACCGCTGTCAAATAAGAACTCGTGTTGCTTTTTGCCAGGGCACTTTGATGGTTGATGTGGGGGAAGCTATTGGAAATCAACGGAATAACTTGCGAGGGCTGCGGCAGCACCGATGTCGAGTTTGACCCCGCAACGCGAAAGGTTCATTGCAACCAGTGCGGCCGCGAGATGTATTATTCGCGGGCGCGTCTGGGGGCCACGGGCAAAGTCGCGTTTGCCAAGGACAATGCCATCAAGTTTTTTAAGGGTGGTAACTTTCCGGAGGCCCGCAAATTTGCCGCGGACGTGCTCAATATGATGCAAGACAACGCGGCGGCACAGTTTATGGTTGCTTACTGCGATGAGTTTTGTGAAGGTCTTTCGGGTTCGATGGTGGTTTTCTTTAAAAGGGCCGAAGATATCCCTCTCGAATATGACGAAGTGCGTGACTTGATCGACTTGTTTGAGTCGACGCTCTACAACATGCGTGACTTTGAGGTTCAGATGGTATCGCTCGTGGTCGCCAATATGCAGAGCATGGAGGATCGGCCTCGGCTTGAGAGCTTTATCGATGCTGTGTGCCCGTTCTGCATAGCGCGGTATGCTTCGGAAGACTTTATGACTGCAGAGCGGGAGAGTTTCTATCAAGATATCGCCACCAACTGCAACATACCCAAAACGTGTCTCGCACTACTCAAGGGCATTAGAGAGAACCCCGGGTCCCCCTATAAAACTGGTTCGTTTGCGTTACGAAGAAGGACCTCGTACTTTCTCGAACACTATGTGGAGCCCGTCGGGCGCATCGTCAATTCGATGAAGGCAAGCCAATACAAACAGAAGTTTCTTGTGGCCTATCAGCAGGTGTCCGAGCAATACCGAAGCATGGCCTCTCAATAAAGCAGATGGCGGGCGCTTACTCGCTTAAAGCTATTGGATGATCTAAACAGTGCAAACTGAAAGGTGGTACAGATGAGTGATTCGGGAGTAGATACTGTCCTTATCGAGCGCAGGATCGCCGCTATTGGAACAAAAGTTGACCAGATGACCACGAAGGTCGATAAGGTCGAATCGCAAATGGAGGAAGTGCGGAAGGACCTTAAAAAGCTCCGAAAGGACTTTCTCGAGATGATGCTCGAGCAGCGTCGTACCGCCGCACTTGAGCAGGCGACTACGGAGCTCGTGAGCGTCCGGCAGGAGATGGACAAAAAGTTCGGCAACTACTCAGTGGTTCGAAACACCATGGTCGGTATTCTCCAGGCAACCGATGCGGCGCTCGTGCGCAAGGCGACGATTTCGACGGTCTCCGAGGAGTTAATGATCTCTACCCCGGACTACTGGCTGGCACCTGTCCTGGTTGCCCTTGCGGCATGGATCAACAACAACCGAGATCTTGCAGAGCGCGCAATACGCGAGGCTGTCAAACGTGACAACGAGCACACGTCGCTTGCGATGGCTCTGATCTGCAGACGTAATAACCGCACGGCTACGTGCTACGAATGGCTAGCGCGCTACTTCTCGACGCAAAACGCCACCCGCATCGATGCCGATGCGATGGTCTACATCGATGCCTATATCAACGGCATCTTCGGAACCGACGAAAAGCACCTGTGCGACGACTATATGGCGGGCTGGATCGAGCAGATCAGAAATCAGAGCCCTGAGTTCGAGAATGAGCAGTCAGAGTCATGGGCGGAGTACTTTACCGGCTACGAGGAGGATATGAGCTCGAGATATCCGGCGCTCAAGGTGGTGGTCAAGGAGTTTGACTACATCAATAAGTATCTCGGAAAAGTCGAGGCAATCGAGAGCATATCCAATGACTTCGCCGACCTCAAGGCTTCTGATGTTGACGAGAGGACGCTTGCCGAGCAGGTTGACAGGCATTTGATGGAGCTCGTTAACTCCGATGACTCCAAGGAGCGAAATTTGCGCCGCCAGGAGGAGTATCTTCTTGCGGTCAAGGCATTTGGCGGAGACGTGGAGCGCGCCCGAGAGCTCGTCAATCGTCGCCGCGATGAGAAGCGTCAGCAGACGATGAACATCATCGACCAGATGACACGCTCGATGCGCGACCAGAGTGCGTCTGTGGATGTGCATAAGAAGAAGACCGCGATTCAGTTTTTGGGTTCCTACATCAACGGTGGTTTCAACCGGTATCGCAAGAGCGACATCCCCGAATTTCCGCAGGCGATCACCCTTGACTTCGACGGATGGACAAGCAGGGCGGTTACCGGCGATGAGGGTAATGTGCTGCGCGGCGATTATGTTCGCTATGTCGGTGAAGAGAAGAAAAAGGAGCTCGCTGAGCTTGATGTCAAGGTTGCGAAGGGCAACAAGAGCCACAAGATAGCGGCCGTTGTCCTCGCTGTTTTGGGAGTAGCTTTCTTTGCATTTGTAAACCAGGTTATTGGCATTTTGCTTCTTGCGGGGGCTGGCTATTGTCTAGTAAAGACGAGCCTCTCGGGCAAGCAGCGCGCTGCGGAGGCAGAAGAGATTGAGGCCAAATACTCCAAACGCATCCAGGAAGGCTGTTCCGAGATCGATCTGGCGCTTAATCAGTGGAAGAGCGCGAAGGAAACTGCGGCCGAGCGCAGCGACCTGCTTAAGCTTGAGAAGGTTGCCTAGCCGGTAGGATTTGTCTCGATAATCCATGAATGGAGTGAAAAAGATGGCTGATGAAGTGACTGATTTCGACCATAACGATGCTGCAATGCAGGACCTCGATGCATTGAGCGAGCTCGATAGTCTGTTTGAAGAGGACGAGCGACTGAAGCAAGCTGAGAACAATGTTTTGACCCAAAATCTCACGGGCTTTGCAAACTGCTTTCCCGATTGGGATTTGCATCCGCCGGTAGCGTAGAAAAGCGCTTGAAGCACAAGCTGCGATCATTTGGAAACATCGATGTTTCTGCGGGCTAGAAGCCATGGGGCTTTTGGCCCGCTGGCTTTCATATGCCGGTCGGCGGCATAGGGCATCAACCGTATTCTAGGTTCTTGGACGCCAGGCCGACTCGCTTCGGATCGGGCGCTACACCACCTTTCTCGACACTACCAATCTGACAGGGCCTCGTCCGTTCTCGGGCGGGGCCCTTTTGCGCGGCCTTTCATGTTTGCTATACTGCTAGCAAGTAGAGAGGAGCCGCTATGGGTGCAGCAACGGTGCAGCTCAACACACGAATCGATCCTATGCTCAAAGCTGGTGGCGATGCGGTGCTAACTCGCAATGGGTTGGGACCGAGCGATGCCATTCGTGCACTTTGGGTCTATCTCGTCGAGCATCAAACGTTGCCGGGATTTATGGTGGCGGATAAGCGGGAGGCGCCCCGTGTGGAGAGCCTCGCCGAACAGGGGTGTGGCCTGGCTTTTTCCTCGTTGGGGATGAGTGCGTCGGATTTCGCATCGGCCGAATCTTCGGCGGACGACTGGGATGCCGTACGAGATGATATGTATGATGCGATGATTGCCGACATTGAGGCGAATTGTCGATGATTGAGGCAAAGCATCTCTTGGTAGATACGAACGTTTGGCTCGATTATTACCTGCAAGAAGGGGCGTTCGACGAAGCGAAAAGATTGGTTGAACTGGCCGAGGCGGGAAAGATCGACCTTCTGTATGCGCCAACGACGGCAAAGGATGTGTTCTATATTTTGCCTCGTCGTCTAGCCCGGCGGAATGCGAATGGGATTAACGTATCGTTTGCCTCGGCGTCATGGGCCTGCATCGAGCATATGATGCAGGTGGCGACGGCCTCTCCGCTTTCGTTGGCAGAGTGCGAAATGGCGCGCATGCTTGGCAAGCGCATGCCGGATCTTGAAGACAACCTCATCATCGCTTCGGGCGAGACGGCAGATGTCGACTATGTGGTCACGGGCGACCGGCGCATGCTGGAGGCGATGCCCGAAGTTTGCCTGACGCCTGCCCGCACTCTCGAGATGATTGGAATCCTCGACTAACCTTGCCTGCCTCGTTTCGATATCATATGGGGCATTGTGAACCTCATACAACTTTGGAGGACGGTATGGCAGATAACGCCGAGATGCTATTCTCGCCTGAGCTGGTGTTTTTTGATTGGGAGTGCGCGACGCCGGATGAGGTGTTTGCGCAGCTTGAGGGCGAGCTTGCTCCGCGCGGCTACATTGCCTCCGGTTGGCTCGACGCCGTCCGCACACGCGAGGACAACTATCCCACGGGCCTCGCCATGCCGGCGGCCAATATTGCCATCCCGCATACCGATCCCGGATTTGTGGCTAAGCCCTATATCGCGGTGGTGAAGCCCTCCGCGCCCGTGACGTTCAACGCTATGGCGGGCATGGGCGCTCCCGTGCCGGCGCGGATTATTATCAATCTGGGTATTGCCGAGCCGGGCGGCCAGGTCGAGGCCCTGCAAGCGCTCATGAATATCTTTATGGATGCCGACTCCGCAGCCGACGTACTCGGCCAGACCGCACCTCAAGGCATGGTCGACGCCATCCGCCGCCACTTCTAAGGTACCGACTGCCAGGTATGTCCCCTCTGCACCAAAATGGTGCAGATTAACCTGTCCCCCATGCACCAAGTGTGCCGCGGGGGCTGCGTTGTGACACAATGGCGTTTGTTCGATTCGTGATGCGAAAGGCCAAACATGGCAAACAAGAAAAAGAACCCCGAGGTCGCGCCGGCGTCCGAGCAACGGTCCCGCGCCGCCTCCAGCTCTCGCAAGAAGCAGCGCAAGACCTATGTGTCCAAGACCGTCAAGATTGTCCTGGTGGTCATCGGCGTGCTGGCGATGCTGCTCTCCGTCTCGGCCATGGCGTGCTCCGGCCTGATGTCGCAGACCGAGGGCACTAGTACAGGCTACAAGCTCACCGGCGGTGTGGCTGCCACTATCAACGGCACCAACCTCACCGAGGACACCGTGACCAAGCAGATCATGAGCATGCGCACGTCCTACGGCTACACCAAGGACAAGGACTGGGCACAGTACCTGGTCGACAACGACCTCACGCCCAAGAAGTACCGCAAGCAGCTCATCGACTCCTACTCGCAGCAGATCCTGCTTCAACAGGCGCAGAAGGAGAATGGCGTGACGGTGTCGGACGAGGAGGTCGAGAAGGCTTGGAAGGACGCGTGCAAGAGCGCGGGCGGCGCCAAGACTTTTAAGGAGACTCTCAAGACCTACGGCTACACCGAGGACACCTACAAGGATTCGCTCAAGGAGAGCCTGGCGCAGCAGAAGCTCAAGGATGCCGTGGCACCCACCAGCAAGCCCAAGGACAGCGAGATTGTCGATTACATCAATGAGAACCTGTCCAACTACAACGATGCCCGTCGTTCGTCGAATATCCTGATCAAGGTCGCTTCCGACGCATCTGACGAGGACAAGGCTGCCGCCAAGGCCAAGGCGCAGGAGTGTCTGGACAAGATCAACTCCGGCGAGCTGAGCTTTGAGGACGCCGTGGAGCAGTATTCCGACGACACCGGCTCCAAGGAGAAGAAGGGCGATGTGGGCTGGGACAAGCTCACCACCTTCGTCGACAGCTATCAGGCGGCACTCGAGGGACTCAATAAGGGCGATGTGAGCGACGTCGTCGAGTCGACCTATGGTTATCACATCATCAAGTGTACCGACTACTTCCATGTCGATAATCAGGTCGATGACATTAAGCAGGTGCCCAAGGACATCAAGAAGTACGTCTCCAACGTGGTGAAGACGCAGGCGGCAAGCACCGCGTACAGCGAGTGGCTGGAGCAGTACAAGAAGGATGCCGACATCACCGTTAACCCCATGCCCAAGGACGTGCCGTACAACGTCAGCCTGAAGGGCGTCACCAAGAGTTCGACCGACGATTCGTCGACGACTGAGTAATCATGGGGCGGCGCTCGTGCGAGTGCCGCCCGCACTATTGAGGAGGATTTGCAGATGACCAACGAAGAACTGCAGAAGGAAATGATCGCGGCCATGAAGGCCAAGGACAAGGTTCGCCTGTCTATCATTCGCCAGGTTAAGGCCGAGGTGAAGAATATCGAGGTTAACGAGCGCCGCGATGTGACCGAGGAAGACGTCAACAGCATGATCAAGCGTCTGATCAAGCAGACGAGCGAGACGCTGGAGATGTCCATCAAGGCCGGCACCGACCAGGATCGTACCGACAACCTGACCGAGCAGGTCAAGATTCTGGAAAGCCTGCTGCCCGCGCAGGTTTCGGGCGAGGAGCTCGAGGCCCTGATCGAGCAGGTTATCGCCGAGCTGGGCGCCACGTCCAAGAAGCAGATGGGCCAGGTCATGGGCGCGCTCGGCAAGGCCACCGGCGGCAACTTCGACAAGCCGGCCGCGGCAAAGATCGTCGGCGCAAAGCTTGCGTAGGGGCCGAGCGGTACATAGTTGATGTTGAGGGGCGTGGCCGTCATGGTCGCGCCCCTTTTTGCTGGGCTGGGCACTCATTGGGGACAGGCTTAAATGAGTGCCCAATGGGTGGGTACTCATTTAAGCCTGTCCCCAATGAGTGGGTGGAAGGTTGCGGGTTCTTTACGGGAATGTAGTGTGGGCTACGGAAACGTGGTTCTTTCCGTACAATAGTTCAACTCGTGTAAACGCAGGGAAGGGACATTCATGGCAGACATGATCGAGATCAAGCATCTCAACAAGTACTTTGGCGACCTGCATGTGCTCAAAGATATCAACCTCACCGTCAAGCGCGGCGAGAAACTCGTAATGATCGGGCCTTCCGGCTCGGGTAAGTCGACGCTCATCCGTTGCGTCGATTATCTGGAGGAGCCCACGTCGGGCGAGGTCGTCATCGACGGTACGCCGCTCACCAAAAAGAATCACCTGGAGATGGCTCGCAAGTACAGCTCCATGGTGTTTCAGCAGTTCAACCTGTATCCCAACATGACGGTGCTGGGCAACCTGACGCTCGCACCCATCAAGCTGCAAAAGAAGAGCAAGGAGGAGGCGACCGAGATCGCCATCGCCGCGCTCAAGCGCGTCGGCATGGCGCATAAGGCCGGCGAGTATCCGCAGAATCTCTCGGGCGGTCAGCAGCAGCGCATCGCCATCGCCCGTGCCCTGTGCACCAAGCAGCCCATCATTCTGTTTGACGAGCCGACCTCGGCGCTCGACCCCGAGATGGTCCAGGAGGTTCTGGACGTTATGATTGAGCTCGCGCAGGAGGACATCACCATGATCTGCGTGACGCACGAGATGGGCTTTGCGCGCCAGGTGGCCGACCGCGTCATCTTTATGGAGGACGGCCGTATCCTGGAGGAGGGCACGCCCGAGCACTTCTTCGATAACCCCGAGAACCCGCGCTGCCGCGAGTTCCTGTCCAAGATTCTGCACTAGGCGCGGTGATGGACATGACGGATATGACGAGGGCGGCCGTGTCGCGCCGTCACTTTTTGCAGCTGGCTGGCGCCGGCATGCTTGCGCTGACGGGGACCGCGCTTACCGGTTGCGGCAACTCCACCAGCAGCGAGGGCTCCGACAAGGGGTCTAAGCTTGCGGCCATCAAGTCGCGTGGCCATCTGAATGCCGGCGTTAAGAAGGACGTTCCCGGCTATGGCTATTACGACACCGCCAAGGGCCGCTTTGAGGGCATGGAAGTCGATTTGTGCTACCAGATCGCCGCTGCCGTCTTTGGCGTGAGCTACAAGGAGGCCCGCGCCCAGGAGCTTGTCGAGTTTACCGACGTGACGCCCAAGACGCGCGGCCCGCTGATCGATAACGGCCAACTTGACGTGGTCGCGGCGACCTACACCATCACCGACGAGCGCAAGAAGAGCTGGGATTTCTCGACGCCGTACCGCACCGACTACGTGGGACTCATGGTCAAGAAGCGTTCGGGCTTTACCTCGATTGAGGACCTGGACGGCAAGGTCATTGGCGTGAGCCAGGGTGCAACCACGCAGGGCCTGATCGAGCAGATGATTAAGGACAACGGCTTTAGCTGCAAGCCCGAGTTTAGGGCCTTTAGCGGCTACCCCATCATCAAGAGTTCGCTCGACGCCGGCAATATCGACGTCTTTGCCATGGACCGCTCCACGCTGGCCGGTTACATGAACGAGACCGTTGAGCTGCTGCAGCCCGAGGTCAAGTTTGGCGAGCAGGGCTACGGCGTGGCGACCAAGAAGGGTTGCGACCTTTCGGCCGTGGTCGATCAGGTGATTTGCGATCGCCTGGCCGACGGTTGGCTCGACCAAGAGGTCAAGACCTGGGGTCTTGTATAGGCGTATCGTCCAAGGAAGGAATCAAATGCTCGAAGGATTATTTGACGCCGACCGTTGGTCGACGACATTTCAAAACATGGGGCCCTTCTGGGAGGGCTTTGGCGTGACGCTGCAAGTGGTCGTTGCCGGTCTGCTGCTGTCGCTGGTGCTGGGCACGCTGCTGGGCGTGTTCTCTACCACTCGCTCGCGCGTGCTGCGCGCCATAAGCCGCGTGTACGTGGAGTTTTACCAGAACACTCCGTTGCCCGTGCAGGTGCTCTTTATGTACATGGCCGGTCCGCAGTTTTTGCAGGCCATAACCGGTGCCGACCAGCCGGTGCGCATCGCGCCGTTCGTGCTGGGCTTCTTGGGCGTGGGTCTGTATCACGCGGCCTACATCTCGGAGGTCATCCGCACTGGTATCGAGGCGGTTCCGCGCGGTCAGATGGAGGCGGCCCAGAGCCAGGGCTTCACCCGTGCGCAGGCGTACTGGTACATCGTGCTGCCCCAGACGTTCAAGATCATTCTGCCGCCGCTGTGTAACCAGGCGCTCAACCTGGTCAAGAACACGTCGGTGCTGGCGCTTGTGGCCGGCGGCGACCTTATGTACCGTTCCGACAACTTTGTGAGTCTGTACGGTTACCTGCAGGGATACATCGTCTGCTGCCTTATGTACTTCATCATCTGCTTTCCGCTCGCCATGCTGGTGCAGTGGCTCGAGCGCCGCTCCAAGGAGCGTCCGCGCGGCGTGAGCCTGGCCGAGCTGGGGCTCGACAACGTAGAGGAGGCCTAGCGCATGGAAATCTTCAACGCGACCAACCTGCTCTACATTTGGGGCGGCTTTGTTAAGACAATCGAGATCTCGGCGCTGTCGATCTTTTTCTCGCTCATCTTTGGCACGGTGCTGGCGCTCGTTAAAAGCTATGCGCCCCGCCCGTTCCGTATTTTGGTGAGCGCCTATATCGAGCTGTTCCGTTGCACGCCGAACCTGCTGTGGATTCTGTTTATCTACTTTACGGTGCAGGGTTTGGACATTGTGATTTCGACCATCGCCTTTACGCTGTTTACCAGCGCTGTTATGGCCGAGATTGTGCGCGGCGGCCTCAACTCGATTCCGCGCGGCCAGTTTGAGGCAGCGCAGAGCCAGGGCTTCGGCTTCTTTGCCACCATGCGCTACATCATTCTGCCGCAGACATTTAAGACGATCATTCCGGCGCTGTTTAGCCAGTGCACGACTGTCATTAAGGACAGCTCGTATCTTTCGGGCATTAACGTGGCCGAGCTCATGTACACGGCAAACGTCGTGATGGCCCACGCGATCGACCTGTCGCAGGTGCTTATGCTCTACGGCCTGGTGTTTGCGATGTACTTCGTGCTCAACTTTGGTATCTCGCTGCTGGTGAGGGCATATCAACGCCGCATCGTAGCCGCATAGCCTGGCTTTCCCTGGCACCCAACCTTGGCCTTCAAACCGTCGCTCGCGTACCAAAGTACGCGTCGCTCCTCTTTCAGGTCAATCTTGGGCACCAGGAAAACCCAGGTACGCTATCGTGGAAAAGGCGATAAACAGCCTATTTCTCATTTGTTAGAAAGGAATCGCGATGAGCGATCTGGAGAATAAGAAGAATCCTGTGGTCATTACCATCGCGCGCGACTTTGGCGCCGAGGGCCACGAGATTGGTCGCATGCTTGCCGACGAGTTGGGGATTCCGCTGTATGACAACGAGCTACTGGTGCGCGCGTCGCTGCGCGCGGGCGAGTCGCTCGATAAGATGGCCGCCTACGACGAGCGTCTGGCTGTGGAGAACATGGCGTTTCTGCCCGACCGCTACGACGCGCGCTCGTACTCGGACAAGTTGTTCCAAAAGATGAGCCAGGTGATTTTGGACCTGGGCGAGACCGAGAGTTGCATTATCGAAGGCCGCCTGTCCGATTATCTGCTTCGCAACAACCCCAACCACATTGCCGTGTTGGTGACCGCACCCTTTGAGGACCGCGTCGAGATCGTGCGCAAGAAGCGCGGCCTTAACAAAAAGAAGGGCGCCAAGCTGGTCAAGCAGCAGCAGAAGGCGCGCGAGGCGTTCTATAAGCGCTATAGCGCCGGAAAGTGGAAGATGACGAGCGGTAAAGACATCGTCGTCAACCGCGCCAAGCTGGGACGCGAGGGCTGTAAAGACGTCATCGCTGCAGCCTACCGCTACAAAGTGGCGCAGCTCGAAGGCTAGCCGACCAAAACCACCACAAAGGGGACAGCACCTTTGTGGTGGTTTTTGTTTTAGGCCGAGGGGAAGGCCTTGGCGGCAGTGCCTATCCTCGGCTTTTGCATAGTCTCGATCTGTAACACCAAGCCAGCGAAAATGGCTCTAACTGTTACAGATTGAGATAAACCGTTCGGCCGTCAGCCCAACGTCTTGATCTGTAACACCAGGCGGCATATTTGGTCTCTAACTGTTACAGATTGAGATGCAGCGTGGCCGGCCGGCACAATATCTCAATCTGTAACAACTGCAGGGCTCAACGGACTCCAGCTGTTACAGATCGAGACAAAACGATCGACCAGGTCCCAAACCACCACAAAGGTGCCTGTCCCCATCGTGGTGGTCGGGCGGCCGGTATAGAAAAAGTCCCCGCCGGGCGTGTGCTCGACGGGGACTTTGCCGTTTGATGGCTAGCGCTGCAGGTGATTACTCACCCAGCAGGCTCTTGGTGATGGAAGCGGCGGCCTTCTTGCCGGCACCCATCGCCAGAATGACCGTAGCGGCACCGGTGACGATGTCGCCGCCGGCCCAGATGCGGGGATCGGTGGTCTGGCCGGTCTCCTCGTCGGCGACGATGTAGCCCCACTTGTTGAGCTCCATCTTGCCGCCGATCTTGGCAGCGAAGGGGTTGGCGTTGGTGCCGATAGCCGAGATCGCGACGTCGCAGGGGATCTCCTCGATGGCGCCCTCGATGGGCACCGGGCGACGGCGGCCGGACTCGTCGGGCTCGCCGAGCTCCATCTTCTGGACCTTGACGGCGCACACGGAGCCGTCCTCGCCAGCGACAAACTCGAGCGGGGAGACGAGCGGCAGAACCTCGACGCCCTCGGCCTTAGCGTGGTGCAGCTCGGCGCGACGGCAGGGCATCTCGTCCTCGGTACGGCGGTAGGCGATGATGGCGTGCTCGGCGCCCAGGCGCTTGGCGGTACGGACGGCGTCCATAGCCACGTTGCCGCCACCGAAGACGACGACGTTCTTGCCGTGCTTGGTGGGGGTGTCGTACTCGGGGAACTTGTTGGCCTTCATCAGGTTCACGCGGGTGAGGTACTCGTTAGCGAAGAAGACGTTGGGCAGGTTCTCGCCGGGGACGTTGAGGAACTTGGGCAGGCCAGCGCCGGTCGCCACGTAGATGGCGTCGAAGCCCTGCTCGAACAGCTCCTCGGCCGTGGCCATGTTGCCCACGACGGAGTTGTACTCAAACTTGACGCCCATGTCCTCCAGGCCGTCAATCTCGCGCTTGACGACTGCCTTGGGCAGACGGAACTCGGGGATGCCGTAGACCAGCACGCCGCCGCCGGTGAAGAATGCCTCGAAGACGGTGACGTCAAAGCCGTTGCGGGCGAGCTCGCCGGCGCAGGTGATGCCGGACGGGCCGGAGCCGACGACGGCGACCTTCTTGCCGTTCTTGGGGGCCATCTTGGGCGTGGAGGCGAGCTCGGGGCGGTCACCCAGGAAGCGCTCGAGCTGGCCGATGGCCACGGGCTCGGACTTCTTGCCACGGATGCACTTGCCCTCGCACTGGTTCTCCTGCGGGCAGACGCGGCCGCAGATGGCGGGAAGCATGGAGTCCTCGCGGATGGTGTCGAGAGCGCCGCCGAAGTCCTTCTCGCGGATCTGCTCGATAAAGCGGGGGATGTTGATGTTGACGGGGCAGCCCTCAACACAGAACGGCTTCTTGCAGTTGAGACAGCGCTCGGCCTCGGCCAGCGCCATCTCCTCGGTGAAGCCCTTGTCGACGGGGCGGAAGTCGCAGGCGCGCTCGGCAGCCGGCTCCTCGTTATCGGGGGTGCGGGGCGACTTCATATCGGCAACGAAACGACCGTTAACTAGTGGCATGCGCAGCTCTTTTCCTCATAGGCCTTGAGGGACGCGCCCTCTTCGGAACGGTAAGCGGCCTGGCGGGCACGAAGGTCATCCCAGTCGACCAGGGTAGCATCGAAGTCGGGGCCGTCGACGCAAGCGAACTTGGTCACGCCGCCCACCTCGACGCGGCAGCAGCCGCACATACCGGTGCCGTCAACCATGATGGGGTTGAGCGACGCGGTGATGGGGGTGTCGTACTTCTGGGCGGTGAGGGTCGAGAACTTCATCATCGGAACGGGGCCGACGCAGAAGACCTGGCTCACGGCCTTGTCCTGCAGCAGGCGCTCCAGCGGAGTGGTGACAACGCCCTGCTCGCCGTAAGAACCGTCATCAGTGGTGATATGGATGTGGTCCTCGTCGAGGAGCTCGCGGAACTGGTCCTCCATGAGCAGGAGGTCCTTGGTGCGGGCGCCCATGATGGCGTGGACCTCATGACCGGTCTCGACCAGGTGCTTGGCGACCGGGAAGGCAATTGCCAGGCCGACGCCGCCGCCAATGACAGCGCAGGGGCCCTCGGCCATCTCGGTGGGAACGCCCAGCGGGCCCACAACGTCGCGCAGCGACTCGCCGGCCTCGTAGG
>USDE01000003.1 GCA_900553345.1 uncultured Collinsella sp. | reverse complement strand
AGACCTCACTCGCCGAGGCCATGCTCCACCTTTCCGGCAAGACCGCCCGCCTGGGTGGCCACGACGGCACCAAGCCCACGCTCGACTATGACCCCGAAGAGGTTAAGCGCGCGTTTTCCATCTCGACGACCATTGCGCCGATCGACTGGAAGGGCGCGCGTATCAATGTGCTCGATGCCCCGTGCTACCCCGATTTTATCGGCGACGCCTTTGCCGCTATGAGCGTCTGCGAGACGGCTCTGTTTGTGGTCGACGCCGAAGCCGGCCCGCAGCCTACGACGGTTAAGCTCTGGTATGCCGCCGAGGACCTGCGCCTGGCGCGTGCGGTGTTCGTAAACCGCCTGTCGCGCTCCGAGGCCAGCTTTGCGACCACCATGGAACTGCTGCAGGAGCGCTTTGGCACGCGCCTGGGCGCCGTGACCCTTCCCTGGGGCGAGGGCGAGGACTTTGACGGCATCATCGATCTGGTGCGCATGAAGGCACGCCATTGCAACGGCGCCGAGGCCGTTGAGTCGGAGATTCCCGAGGAGTATCGTGCCCAGGCCGAGGAGGCCCATGACCATCTGTGCGAGCTGGTAGCCGAGGCTGACGACGAACTGATGATGAAGTACTTGGAAGGCGAGGAGACGCTGACGCAGGAGGAGCTTGAAGGCCTGCTGTCGAAAGCGATCGCCGAGCGCATCTTTGTGCCGGTCTTTGCGGGCGATTGTATTAAGGAGCAGGGCGTCAACTCGCTGATGGACGACATCGCCACGTACTTCCCGGCGCCGACCGACTACGGCGAGATGCCGCTTATCGACGGTGATTCGCTCAAGATTTCGAGCGACGATGACCGTCCGGTGGCGTTTGTGTTTAAGACGCTGGCCGATCCGCAGCAGGGCCGCATCAGCTTTATCAAGGTGCTGACGGGCACGCTTGAGCCGGGCCTTGAGCTGATCAACGCGCGTACCCGCAAGAGCGATCGTCTGGCTCACCTGTATGTGATGTGCGGCCGCGACATGACTGAGGTCGGCCACGCCTATGCCGGCGATATCATCGTGGCGCCCAAGCTGGCGGCCGAGACGGGCGATACGCTCTCGATTACCGGCAAGGTCGAGGCTGCGGCGTTTAAGTTCCCCAACTCGCAGTACCGCATCGCCATCGAGGCCGAGAACCGCGGCGACGAAGAGAAGCTCTACACGTTTATCGAGAAGGCCTGCAAGGCCGATCCGACCATGAGTATCGATCGTGACGAGGAGACGGGCCAGACCATCATCTCGGCGGTGGGCGAGGCGCAGGTTTCGGTCCTGCTCAATCGCCTTGAGGACCGCACCAAGGTTGCGGCCAAGAGCGTGCCGATCCGCATCCCGTATCGCGAGACCATCCGCCGCACGGCAAGCGCCCAGGGCCGCCACAAGAAGCAGACTGGCGGTGCCGGTCAGTATGGCGACTGCTGGCTGCGCGTGGAGCCGCTCATTGGGCCCGACGGTACGAGCGGCGGCTATGAGTTTGTTGACGAGGTCGTGGGTGGCCGCATCCCGCGCTCGCTCATTCCTGCCGTGGACAAGGGCGTTCAGGAGACTATGAAGGACGGCATCATTGCCGGCTACCCGCTTACGGGCATTCGCGTGGCTGTGTACGACGGCTCGTATCACAGCGTCGACTCCAACGAGATGGCGTTCCGCGCGGCGGCTCGCATCGGCCTGCGCAAGGCATGCGCCGATGCCGACCCGGTGGTGCTGGAGCCCATCGAGGAAATCACGGTGACTATCCCCGAGAGCTACGCCGGCGCCGTGATGGGCGACATCTCGGCTTCGCGTGGTCGCGTGACGGGCATGGAGACCGATGAGCGCGGAGACACCGTGGTCATCGCCCAGGCGCCGCTGGCCGAGCTGACGGATTATTCGACGCGCCTGCGCTCTATCACGCGCGGCACGGGCGACTTTACCATGAAGCCCGCGGGCTATGAGCAGGTGCCTTATGACGTTCAGGCCAAGCTGGTCGAGCGCTATGAGGAGGGCCGCGCCAAGTAACGTGTGGTTTTGTCTGCAATGTAGGTGCTGACGAAAAGGCCGCCCTGGGTAACCGGGGCGGCCTTATTTGATCCCTTGGGGACGGAGGAAAACGGATCATTTTTTTGGGTTACGGGCGGCGCGGCTGGCACTAGTCTCCGGATGCCTGGTTGCGGCCGGTGGCGTAGTCGATCTGCACATGCGGCTGCAGGTTGTAGCAATACACGTGGAAGCAGAGGGTCTTGCCGTGGTCCTCGACCGATTGCGCCTCAAGGCGCACGCCGCGGCAGACAAGTTCCTCTTCGTTGTACATGGGCGTGACGCGATAGAGCACATGGTTGCCCGTATTGCGAATATAGTTGAGAATCTGCTCTTCAAACGGTAGCATGCCCGTCTCGTTGAGATAGCGCGTGCCGGTGAGGAGATTCTTGCGGTTGGCGTTTTCGCCGCAGAGCGACCAGGCGATGAGGTGGCAGCGGTTGTAGAGGCTCTGGCCCGGAATAAAGTCGTAGCGCTGCTGGCGCCATCCAGCGGGATGGATACGCGAGATATCGCCGCGCTCGCCTTGACCGAGTGATTCGGGGCCCACGCAGGCGAGCGCTTTGCGGGTGCGGCCCAAGCTGTCGAGCTTGGAGAACTTCTTAAAGCAACCCTCTTCGGTGGCGCGCTCGTATTCATCGAGCGTGAATGACGGTGTGCCGAGCGGGTGCGTGCTGTCGGCGCGCAGGGCCACATAGGGGTTACCCGCGTAGTCGGGAATGCTGCTGAGGTATACGCCGCGGGCGCGGTCGAGATCGGGGTTTTCGACCTCGTCGATGGGGGTGGCGGCGCTGTTCGTGGAACCGTCGTCACCGGTGTCGGTTGCGGCGGAATCGGAGTCATCGCCAGAGTCTCGGCTATTTTGAGAGTCCGAGGAGCTCGCTGTTCCCGATTCGAGCCGGGCAACCAGGTCCGCTTCGTCGTCGGTACGGCTGGGACTCTCGCTTTGTTTTTCGGCCAGAGCCGCTGCCTGCTCATCGCTTTGCGGCGACAACAGCTTGGGCGCTCCGTCGAGCGACCCTGTGAACAGCGCAAACCCCAGCATCACGGCGGTGCCGATGGAAAGTACTTGCTTGTAAGCGGACTTGCGCGACATGGAGGCTCCTGGATGGACGGTTGGGAATCTACCAGTCTAGCAGGAGCCGGCAGGGGCCGTTCTGTCGAACAAATACTTAAGATTTGGGATAGACGCCGCTGGTTCATTTGCCTCATATGGAGCTGTGGCGGTTGTTGATGTGGGGCTCGGCGTTTCCCCAGATAAAACCTACCAAAATAAACCTGTCCCTTATTGGCAGGTTAATCGTGAGTTATTTCACCGCAGCTTAAGGTACGGTTGGGATGTGCGCACTTTAAAGAGAGGAGCCCATGATTAGAGAGGTCGCGCTCGTCTCTCTAAATGTCTCTCTAAAGAGAAAGCCAGTTAAAGAGATAACATTAGGCAATCTAGCAGTGAATTCGATACATCTTTCTAAATTTCTCTCTAAAATAAGGTGCTTATCTCTCTAAAGTTAGGGAGATATACTATACTTTAGAGAGATAAATCTATCGTTTTAGAGAGACGGAATGCCAATGCTGCTGGATGAACCTCTTGGCCTTATCGTTGAGCGCCTTCGCAGGCGGGGGACTGATGACGCATCGGTAGAAGTTAAAGCCTGCACGAATAAATTGAGCGCAGATGTATGGGAGACAGTGAGCGCTTTTGCGAACACTGCGGGTGGGCTCATTATTTTGGGCCTAAACGAAGCCGAAGGATTTGTTCCTTCGGCTAACTTTGCTATCGATAGGGTGCGCGATCAGTTTGTTTCGGGTATCGGAGACGGAGGCTCAGCAGCAGTGGTGGCCCATGCGCCGCGGTACGAGCTTGATCGAGGCGAGGTCGACGGGCTCCAGGTGCTTCTGGTGCGTATCTTTGAACTTGAGCTTAAAGCGAAGCCTTGCTATATCGGCGCGCGCGGCGTACAGAACGGTAGCTACAAGCGCGTGGATGATAAAGATATCAAGATGTCACCCGCTGAGCTATATGAGCTGCAGAGTGCGTTGCTTCCGAGCGATGCAGACGGCACGGTGGTTTCGGAGGCAACGGTCGAGGATTTGGATCCAGATGTCGTGCGGTCTATTATCGCAAATCGCCGGCTGCAGACCCCCCGCGTTTTGCGCGGGGCCGATACGCTGGAAAAGCAGCTGGTCAGACTCAATATCACTACAAAGGATGGTGTGGTGAAGCTCGCAGGGCTTCTGTCGGCGGGAATTTACCCCCAGCAGTTCTATCCCAAACTCATGATCGATGTCGCTGTCCATTCCGATGTGGAAAAATCTGCACCCGGGCAACCCCGGTTTATTGACCGCCAGTTGTGCGATGGCCCGATTCCGGCTTGCATCGAAGATGCCCTTGCCGCGATTGGACGGAACTTGCGCAAAGCGGCGATAGTGCAAGGTGCTGGCAGAAGGGAGGATTGGGAAGTTCCCCAGGAGGTTTTGCGCGAGGCCTTGGCAAATGCCTGCATCCATCGAGAATATTCGCCCATGTTTGTGGGGCAGGCCGTGAGTGTCGATATCTATCCAGACAGAATAGAGATCAAAAACCCCGGTGGGCTTTGGGGCGGAAAGACGGTGGACAATCTTGCAGACGGGGAATCGCGCTGCCGAAACCCAAAGCTCATGAGCCTAATGGGGGCGACGCCGTTAGAGCATGCCGAGGGGGCCGTTGCAGAAAGCCAGGGATCTGGTATCCCGGCTATGATTCGCGAGATGGAGTCTCGTTCGCTTGGAAGGCCGAAATTTATCGTTAAGGCCGATTCGTTTACGGTGCTGCTTTCCCGGCACGGGGCGGAGCTTGCTGAAAACCGCACGTGGATTCAGAGCCATGTGGGCACCGAGCTGACGGATCGCGAGGAAACATTGCTCATGTTTATGCGGGAGCATGGGTGCGTATGCGATGTTCAAAAAATACGAGAGGCCCTGAAGTGGGATTCGGATGACATTCGCCTGATCTGCGGGGATCTTGTCGATAAACATGTCCTGTCAAAATGTGGCAAAGACACGTTTGAGATTATCGATATGAGCAGAGAATCGTCAGCTTCGACAGCGGATAGGATCCTGGAGGCTCTCGGCGCCGAAGTGGATATGACGGCGCGAGAAATAGCGGTTGCATCGGGGGTCAAAATTTCGTCCGTCCGCTACCATCTGCCAAAAATGGCGGATAAAGGACTCATCGAAGTAATGGGTTCGTCGACGAGCCGCAACCGCCGCTATCGGAAGAAGTAGATGCAGCCGAATTGCCCCTCTACCGTCTCTCGAAGTTTGATGGGTGCTAGAGGGGCGACTGCCTCGCGATATTTTCCCAAGATAAAACCTGCCAAAACAAACCTGTCCCTTTTTGGTAGGTTTTTGCCTTGGGAGCGGTACCATACAGGCAATGTTTAAACGAGAAAGGTGGGCTCCCATGGAACCTAAGCAATACTACATCGGCATTGACGTCGGCGGCACTTCGGTTAAGGAGGGCCTGTTCGACGAAGACGGTAACCTGCTTGCCAAGGCCAGCGTGCCTACGCCTCCCATCGTTGACGCTGCGGGCTTTGCCGCGGTGACCGAGGCTATCGACCAGGTGGTCGCCAAAGCCCAGATTCCGCGTGCCTTTGTGGCGGGCATTGGCCTGGCCGTTCCGTGCCCCATCCCGGCATCGGGCGATGCCAAGGTCAAGGCCAACATTGCCATTAACCTGCCCGAGCTGAGGATCGCCATTCAAAAGCACTGCCCCGACGCGGTCGTTAAGTACGAGAACGATGCCAACGCCGCTGCCATGGGCGAGGCCTGGCTCGGTTCTGCCAAGGGCGTGCAGAACGTCGTGATGGTCACCATCGGTACCGGCGTGGGCGGCGGCGTAATCGTCAACGGCGACGTGGTATCGGGCGTTGTGGGTGCTGGCGGTGAGATTGGCCACATGTGCCTGAACCCGGCTGAGGAGCGCACCTGCGGCTGTGGCGGCCATGGCCATCTGGAGCAGTATTCCAGCGCCACCGGCGTGGTGAGCAACTACCTTGCCGAGTGCAAGAAGGCGGGCGTCGAGCCCATCGAGCTCACCGGCCCCTCAGATTCCAAGGACGTGTTCCAGGCCTGTCGTGAGGGTGACAAGCTCGCGCTGGCAGCTGCCGATACCATGGCTGACTATCTCGGCCGCGCCCTGGCGCTTATTGCCAACGTGGTCGACCCCGAGATGTTCCTGATCGGTGGTGGCGCGTCCGCTTCGGCCGATGTCTACCTCGACGCCGTTCGCGAGCACTTCCAGCGCTACGCGCTTTCCGCCTCGCGTGAGACGCCCATTAAGGTCGCTTCGCTCGGCAACGACGCCGGCATCATCGGCGCCGCCTACGTAGCTCTGCGCGCCGCCGGTAAATAGCTGGTGCAAGGGGGTCAGGTTACTTTGCACCAACACGGTGTAAAAGGGACAGCCTTGGCCCCCGTGCCTGCCCCAAAATATGCCGTGGCCCTTCCGTCTGCGAAGGCTCGGCATCGGCGTGCTACCATAGCTACGTCCAAGTACACATATCAAGTGGAGGATATCCATGGCAAACGTTCTTGTCTTTGGTCACCAGAACCCCGATAACGACGCCATCATGAGCGCCGTCGTCCTGTCCCAGCTGCTCAACCAAGTTGAGTATGCCGGCAACACCTACGAGGCCTGCGCCCTTGGTCAGCTTCCGGCAGAGTCCGCCAAGCTGCTCGCCGACGCCGGTATCGCCGAGCCTCGCGTGATCGAGTCCGTCGAGGCCGGTCAGCTCGTCGTCCTCACCGACCACAACGAGTCTGCCCAGTCTGTCGCCGGCCTTAAGGACGCCACGGTCTTTGGTGTTGTCGATCATCACCGCATCGGCGACTTCGAGACCGCCGGCCCGCTGCACTACATCTGCCTGCCCTGGGGCTCCAGCTGCACCATCGTCACCAAGCTCGCCGGCGTGCTCGGCGTTGAGCTTTCCGACGTCCAGGCCAAGCTGCTGCTCTCGGCTATGATGACCGATACGCTCATGCTCAAGAGCCCCACCACCACCGATGTCGACCGCGCCGTCGCCGCCAAGCTCGGCGAGCAGGTGGGCGTCGACCCGGTCAAGTTTGGCATGGAGGTCTTCCTCACCCGTCCGTCCGGCTCCTTCACCGCAGCCGAGATGGTTGGCAACGACATCAAGATGTTCGAGCCCGCCGGCAAGAAGCTGCTCATCGGCCAGTACGAGACCGTCGACAAGAGCCGTGCGCTCGGTATGATCGACGAGATCCGCGAGGCCATGCGCGCCTACGCCGCCGAGAAGGGTGCTGACGGCATCGTCCTGTGCATCACCGACATCATGGAGGAGGGCTCGCAGGTCCTGCTCGAGGGCGAGACCGAGGCTGCTCAGAAGGGCCTGGGCATTGCCGACGAGCACGACGGCGTCTGGATGCCGGGCGTCCTCTCCCGTAAGAAGCAGGTCGCTGCCCCCATCATGGCCGCCTGCTAGGTTTAGTTGACCAAACGCCACGACCGGATCGCGGACGCCCCGCGCTCCGGTCGTTTTTTGTGCACGGCGTCGCGTCGTCTCTTGGACAGGCGCACCCGTGCCGTTGAGCAAATAATGTTCAACCTATGGTTCCGCTTTTCGGCCACGCCTGCGTGCCTGTCGTGCAGGGTAGGCTAGATGCAAGCGTAATACGTTAGAGCGCGGCGCCGCCACTTGGGCGGGCCGTGCTTTTTTAAGACGGGAGCTTTCCCGTGAAAGGAGCCGCCCATGGCAGCAACTGAGCAGCTGTTCAACGTTCGTGAGCGCAAGCGCTTTGAGCGTCACGACATCTGGGAGCGCATCGCCGAGAACGGCACGATTTCCGCCGCCGTCATGGTCTTCGCCGCCATCGCCGCCGTCATTTGCGCCAATACCGATGCCTATGAGGCCATCCATCACTTTTTGGAGACCCCGCTGTATGTGGGTCTGGGGCATTTGACGGCTGGCCTCACCGTTGAGCTTTTCGTCAACGACTTCCTCATGGCGATTTTCTTTTTGCTGGTGGGCATTGAGCTCAAGTATGAGATGACGGTCGGCGAGCTCAAAAACCCGCGCCAGGCCATGCTTCCCATGCTGGCGGCCGTGGGCGGCGTCGTCGTTCCCGCCTGCATCTATCTGATCTTTAACCATGCCGGCGCGCACAACGGCTGGGCCATTCCCATGGCAACCGATATTGCCTTTGCGCTGGGCGTGCTGTCGCTTTTGGGCAATCGCGTGCCCAACGGCGTGCGCGTGTTCTTCTCGACGCTCGCCATCGCCGACGACCTCATTTCCATCGCCGCCATCGCCATCTTCTACGGTCAGAGCCCCAATCCGTTTTGGTTGGGCGCCGCCGCGCTTGTGACCTGCGCGCTCGTGTGGCTCAACAAGACGCAGCATTACCGCCTTGCCCCGTACTCGGTGCTGGGCCTGCTGCTGTGGTTTTGCATGTTCAAGAGCGGCGTGCATGCCACGCTTGCTGGCGTCATCTTGGCCTTTACCATCCCGGCCAAGTGCGGTGTTAAACTCGACAGCCTTACCGATTGGTTGGGGGAGTGCCTGCCGCTGCTCGATGACCGCTACGATGACGAGGCGCA
The DNA here is from genome assembly GCA_900553345.1 of uncultured Collinsella sp. Taxonomy (GTDB): domain Bacteria; phylum Actinomycetota; class Coriobacteriia; order Coriobacteriales; family Coriobacteriaceae; genus Collinsella. Next base: position 11,791 of record USDE01000003.1, on the reverse strand, counting down.
CATCCTGGGTCAGCATGACTTTACCGTCTCGACCACCAAGGTCGAGCGCGTCATGCACCGCGTGACCCCGCCGCTCATCCGCATGGAGCGTCTGATCTCCACGCCGGTCAACTTTGTGATTCTGCCGATCTTTGCGTTCGTCAACGCACAGGTTCGCCTAGTGGGCGTGGATATGAGCACGTTGCTCACCGACCCGGTGACGCTCGGCGTGTACTTTGGCATGCTGCTGGGCAAGCCGATCGGCATCTTTGGCATGACGTTTGCCCTGGTTAAGTTTAGGGTCTGTGAGCTGCCGCACAATGTCAACTGGCACATGATTGCCGGTGTGGGCATTCTGGGCGGTATCGGCTTTACCATGTCGATCCTCATCAGTGGCCTTGCCTTCCCGACGGCCCAGTTTGAGGTTCTGGCTGCCAAGGCCGCCATCCTTGCCGGTTCGGTCACCGCTGCCGTGCTCGGCATGATCTACATGAGCGTGGTTTGCAAACACCCCGCGCCCAAGGAAGAGTAAGAGCACATACAAGTTTGAAAACGCCGCCTGTGAACACCATCACAAGCGGCGTTTTAGTCATTGGGGACGTTCTTAAATGACTAGGTTTATTCCACGGTGCCGTAGATGGCGCCCCAGCCGTGGGCGGCCAAAGCGGAGTTGAGCTGGTCGCAAAGTGACTGGCGGTCGTAATAGCCGGGCGGTAGCAGGTTGACGATTTCCATGAGATCGGGCGCCAGGTCCAAGATTTCGGCCTGTACGATCAGATCCAGGCGGTCGATGGCGTGGCGGTCGTAAAACAGCCCGTCGACCAGGCGCTGCAGGTCGCCGAATTCCTCGGCCTGGAACGATCCATACTCCATAGTGCCTCCTTGGGCGCCCCACGCAGGCATGCGCGGCGATTCGTAATTTATTGCGATGGACTTAATCTATCACGGCTTCATAACGTTGCGGCGGTGGCGGTCTATACTTAGACGAACTGCAACGTACCGCTTCGCGAAAGGTCGCACCCATGCAGACGATCTACCAGAAGATGGAAACCACCGAACTCGATGCCGCCATCGAGGCGCTCAAAGCCGAGGTCTCCGAGGTCAAGGCCAAGGGCCTGGCGCTCGATATGGCCCGCGGCAAGCCATCGCCCGCCCAGGTGGACATCTCGCGCCCCATGCTCGATATCCTCAATGCCGATGCCGATCTGCACGACGGCAACGTCGACTGCTCCAACTACGGCTGCTTTGAGGGCATTCCCTCGGCACGCAAGCTAGCGGGGGAGTTCCTGGGTTGCCCCGCCGAGCAGACGCTCGTGCTGGGCTCGTCGAGCTTGCTGATCGAGCACGATATCGCCGGTATGTTCTGGCGTTGCGGCTCATGTGGTAGCGACCCTTGGGAGGCTTACGAGGCCGCGCACGACGGCAAGAAGGTCAAGTTCCTGTGCCCGGTTCCCGGCTACGACCGCCACTTTGGCATCACCGCCGATCTGGGTATCGAGAACGTCCCCGTCGCGATGACCGACAACGGCCCCGACATGGACGAGGTCGAGCGCCTCGTCGCCGCCGACGATTCCATCAAGGGCATCTGGTGCGTGCCCAAGTATTCCAACCCCACGGGCATCACCTTTAGCGAGGACACCGTGCGTCGCCTGGTCGAGATGCCCACGGCCGCGCCCGATTTCCGCATCTTCTGGGACAACGCCTACTGTGTGCACGACCTGTACGACGAGACCGACGAGCTCGCCAACATCTTCGATCTTGCCCGCGCGGCGGGCACCGAGGACCGCGTGGTGGCCTTTGCCTCGACGTCCAAGATCACCTTCCCGGGTGCCGGTATCGGCTTTATCGGTGCGAGCCCCGCGGTTATCGCGGAGTTCTCCAAGCGCCTGAAGGCCGGCCTCATCAGCGCCGACAAGCTCAACCAGCTGCGTCACGTGCGCTTCCTTCCCACCATCGAGGCGGTCAAGGAGCACATGAAAAAGCATGCCGAGTTCCTGCGCCCGCGCTTTGAGGCCGTCGAGCGCAAGCTCACCGAGGGTCTGGGCGAGACGGGCTGCGCCACCTGGACGCACCCCCGCGGCGGCTACTTTGTAAGCTTCGATGGTCCCGAGGGCTCGGCCCAGAAGGTCGCCGCGCTCTGCGCCGACCTGGGCGTCAAGCTCACGCCGGCTGGTGCCACCTGGCCTTATGGCAAGGACCCGCGCGACACCAACATCCGCATCGCGCCGAGCTATCCCACGGTCGAGGACCTGGAGGCCGCGCTCGATGTGCTGGTGCTGGCTGTGAAGCTTGTCGCTGCCGAGCTTGCGCGTGCCGAGCGCGCCTAACGCGCGGCTTCCCGTACTATCCGCACTTTCGATACACAAAGGAGCATATACATGGATTTGGGTATTTCCACCAACCCCACGCCAGAGCTCTACACCATTAAGGTAACCGGCGAGATCGATATCTCTAACGCCGATAGCTTGCGCAATGCCATCGACCTGGCGCTCGAGCAGCCCACTGAGGCCGTTGAGCTCGATTTTGCCCAGGTGAGCTACATCGATTCGACGGGCATTGGCGTGCTCGTGGGCGCCGCACACCACGCGGTCGACCACGGCAAGCGCTTTAGCTGCACCAATGTGCAGCCCCCGGTGATGCGCGTGGTTCAGCTGTTGGGTGTCGACCAGGAGATTTCGATCACCGCTGCATAATCTTTGCCCCCAAAAGGGCGTGCCGTTTGGCATATGTTTGTGATGCGCTCGGACGTTTTGGCGTCCGGGCGCTATACTTGACCGAATGAATAGACGAGTTCCGGCCGAATGGCGCGGTGCGGGCTCGACTCACATCGAGCCTTGGAGGTATGTGTGTTTGGTATTGGAGAGGGTGAGCTCGCGATCATCGTGGTCTTCGGCTTTTTGCTGTTTGGCCCGGATAAGCTCCCACAGATGGGCCGCACGATCGGCCGTGCCATCCGTCAGTTCCGCGAGACGCAGGAAAAGATGACGGCCGTTGTTCAGTCCGAGATTATCGATCCGGTGAGCGAGGCCGCGTCGGCCCCGGTCAAGCCCAAGAAGGCTGCTGCGATCGACGACGATTCCGATGCGGACGAGGATGCCGCCGAGACGGCAGCGCCCGCCAAGAAGGAGACCTTTGCCGAGCGTCGCGCCCGTCTTGCTGCCAAGAAGGCTGCGAGCGAGGCTGCCGCCGAGGGCGAGGGTGCTGCTGAGGAGTCCGAGGCCGAGGGTGCCGAGCCTGCCGCTGCCACCGCTGCCGCCGTCGAGCCTGAATCTGCTACAGAGCCGGAGCCCGAGCCCGAGCCGGCAGAGCCCACGACGGCTGACCTCTACGCCCGTCGTCCCCGCAAGCGCAAGGCCGTCGTCGACCAGCTCGCTCGCGAGCTCGAGGCCGAGGACGACGCCGCTGCCGCCGATGCCCCGAAGGGAGGCGATGAGTAATGCCTATCGGACCTGCGCGCATGCCGCTCTTCGATCACCTGGGCGAGCTCCGTCGCCGCCTGACCATCGTGGTCGTGTCGGTGTTTGCCGCCGCCATCGTGCTGTATTTCGCCACGCCCGTGGTGCTCGACATCCTGGAAGACCCCATCCGCTCCTTTGTGCCGGACGGTAAGTTCTACATCACCACCACGCTCGGCGGCTTTGGCCTGCGCTTCTCGCTGGCCATCAAGATGGCCGTGGTCATGTGCACGCCCATGATTATCTGGCAGATTCTGGCATTTTTCCTGCCGGCACTGCGTCCCAACGAGCGCAAATGGGTCGTGCCCACGGTGCTCGCCTCGACGGTGCTGTTCTTCCTGGGCGCCATCTTCTGCTATTTCATCATCATCCCGGCGGGCTTTGAGTGGCTTATCGGCGAGACCTCGGCCGTCGCCACGGCGCTGCCCGACCTGGAGAACTACGTCAACATGGAGCTGCTCTTTATGATCGGCTTTGGCGTGGCGTTTGAGCTGCCGCTCATCATCTTCTACCTGTCCGTCTTCCACATCGTGTCCTACGCGGCCTTCCGCGGCGCCTGGCGCTACGTGTACGTGGGCCTGCTTGTGGGCTCGGCTGTGATTACGCCCGACGGCTCGCCCGTTACGCTGGGCCTCATGTATGGTGCCCTGCTCTCGCTCTACGAGATTTCGCTCGCCATTGCCCGCGTGGTCATTACCGCGCGCGAGGGCAAGGAGGGCTTGTTTGTGAGCCGTCTGGACCTGTTCTCGGACGATGAGGACGACGAGGAGTAAATCGGTATGCACGAGGTTGGCATTGTCAACGGCATACTCGATACAGTGATTCGCGCGGCGCGTGGGGCGGGGGCCTCGCGCGCCGTTTTGGTAACGCTGCGTATCGGGGATATGACCGAAGTTGTGCGCGAGGCGCTCGACTTTGCGTGGGAGACATTTCGCGATGAGGACCCGCTCACGCGAGGCTGCGAGCTTGCCGTGGAGGAAGTCCATCCACAAAGCGAGTGTCTGGACTGCGGGGAGGTCTTTGAGCACGATCGCTTCCATTGCCGCTGTCCCCAATGTGGCGGCGCCAACGTGCGTCTGCTGCACGGCCGCGAGCTCGACATCGCAAGTATCGAAATCGAAACCCCCGACGATTAGCCCGCTAGCCATCTGGTGATGGGGTATAAAGGGGCCAAAGTAAGGAGTGCCGAGTATGGCTGAGAAAACGATTGATATCGCGTCGCCGATTCTGTCGCGCAACGAGCGCCTGGCAGATCAGCTGCGACAGCGATTTAAAGAGACAAACACCTATGTGATCAATGTGCTGTCGAGCCCCGGTTCGGGCAAGACCACCACGATCCTGGGCACCAACGAGCGCCTGCGCGACAAGGCTGGCCTGCGTTGTGCCGTCATCGAGGGCGATATCGCCTCGGACGTCGACGCCATCACCATGAAGGAAGCCGGCATCGAAAACGTGGGCAACCTGGTCTGCCCGGTCGACTTTGACCTGGGCGAGAACCTGTCCATCATGATCCTCTCGGTGCCCGAGGGCGACGACAAGCCCATCAAGTACCCGGGCATCTTCCAGCACGCCGGCGCGCAGCTGCTCAATAAGGTCGACGTGGCCCCGGCTTTCGATTTTGACATGGATAGGTATACTAAGACACTCGATGACCTCAATCCGCAGGCGCCGCGGTTTGCCGTGAGCGCGCGCAAGGGCGAGGGCATGGATGCCTGGTGCGATTGGCTCATCGGGCAGATCGAGCAAGCAAGGGCGTAAATCGGCCGCCATACGGGCGGGCGTAGCCGCAGAGACACGAGATAGGAGCCTCTTTTGAAGCTCATCATCGCCGAGAAAAACGACGCCGCGCGTCAGATTGCCGAGCGTCTGTCCACGGGCAAGCCCAAAAAGGACAAGGTGTACAACACCGCCATCTACCGTTTTGAGTGGAAGGGCGAGGAGTGCGTGACGATCGGCCTTGCCGGTCACATCCTTGCGCCCGATTTTTGCGACAGCGTGCTGTTCGATAAAAAGCTGGGCTGGTATTCGGTCACCGAGGACGGCGAGATGCTGCCGGCCGATATGCCCGATGGCCTGGCACGTCCGCCCTACGACACCAAGCGCAAGCCGTTTCTTGCCGATGGTATCTCCATCAAGGGCTGGAAGCTCGAGAGCCTGCCTTACCTCACCTGGGCGCCCGTCATTAAGCTGCCGGCCGAGAAGGAGCTCATCCGCTCGCTCAAGAACCTTGCCAAGAAGTCCGACAGCGTCATTATCGCCACGGACTTCGACCGCGAGGGCGAACTGATCGGTTCGGACGCCCTCAACAAGGTGCGCGAGGTTGCGCCCGACTTGCCGGTCGCCCGCGCCCAGTATTCTTCGTTTACCAAGGCCGAGATTACGCAGGCCTTCGATAATCTTGTCTCGCTCGACCAGAATCTGGCCGACGCCGGCGAGAGCCGCCAGCACATCGACCTCATTTGGGGTGCGGTGCTCACGCGCTACCTGACGCTCGCCAAGTTTGGCGGCTTTGGCAACGTGCGCTCCGCCGGCCGCGTGCAGACGCCGACGCTTGCCCTGGTGGTCGAGCGCGAGCGCGAGCGCATGGCGTTTGTGCCCGAGGACTATTGGCAGATTCGCGGCATGGGTGCCGCTCAGGGTGCTGCCGAGGATGACCGCTTTAAGATTGCGCACAAGACGGCACGTTTTACCGACAAGGATGCTGCCGAGACAGCGTACGGCCACGTCGACGGCGCTACGACGGCAACCGTCGCCGCGGTGACCAAGCGCTCCCGCAAGCAGCAGCCGCCCACGCCGTTTGCGACGACCTCGCTGCAGGCTGCCGCCGCGGCCGAGGGCATCTCACCTGCACGTACCATGCGCATCGCCGAGTCCCTCTACATGGCGGGCCTCATCAGCTATCCGCGTGTCGACAACACCGTGTACCCTGCGACGCTCGATCTGGGCGCCGTGGTGAGCGACCTGGCAAAGATCAACCCGGCGCTGGCGCCCGTGTGCAAAAAGGTACTCGCCGGCCCCATGAAGCCCACGCGCGGCAAAGTCGAGACCACCGACCACCCGCCCATCTACCCCACGGGCGAAGGCGATCCGTCCACGCTCGATGGCGGCCAGCGCAAGCTCTACGACCTCATCGCCCGCCGCTTCCTGGCGACGCTTATGGGTCCCGCGACCATCGAGAATACCAAGCTCGAGCTCGACGTGAACGGTGAGCCGTTCGTGGCTTCGGGCGATGTGCTCGTGACCCCGGGTTTCCGCGAGGCGTACCCGTACGGACTCAAGCGCGACGAGCAGATGCCGCCGCTGGAGCAGGGCGACACGGTCGACGTGTTCGACATTAAGCTTGAGGCCAAGCAGACCGAGCCGCCCGCGCGCTACAGCCAGGGCAAGCTCGTGCAGGAGATGGAGAAGCGCGGCCTGGGCACCAAGTCCACGCGCGCGAGCATCATCGAGCGCCTGTACGCCGTGCGCTACCTCAAAAACGATCCCGTTGAGCCGAGCCAGCTGGGCATCGCCATCATCGACGCGCTGACGCAGTTTGCCCCGCGCATCACGAGCCCCGATATGACCAGCGAGCTCGACGGCGACATGACTCGCGTCGAGCGCGGCGAGGACACCGAAGAGCATGTCGTGACGCACTCGCGTGCGCTGCTGGCCGGCGTGCTCGACGAGCTGCTCAAGCATACGCAGGAACTGGGCGATGCTATCAGCGACGCCGTCACGGCCGATGCGCGCGTGGGCGCCTGCCCCAAGTGCGGCAAGGACCTGGTTATGAAGACGAGCGCCAAGACCCGCGGCAGCTTCATTGGCTGCATGGGCTGGCCCGACTGCGACGTGACCTATCCGGTGCCGAGCGGCGTCAAGGTGAGCCCGCTCGAGGGCGAGGCCGCCGTGTGCCCCGAGTGCGGTGCGCCGCGCATCAAGTGTCAGCCGTTCCGCCAGAAGGCTTTCGAGATCTGCGTGAACCCGAGGTGCCCCACCAACTACGAGCCTGACCTTAAGGTGGGCGAGTGCAAGGTGTGCGCCGAGGCCGGACGCCATGGCGACCTGATCGCGCACAAGAGCGAGAAGAGCGGCAAGCGCTTTATCCGCTGCACCAACTACGATGACTGTGGCGTGAGCTATCCTCTACCGGCGCGCGGTAAGCTCGAGGCGACGGGTGAGACCTGCCCCGAGTGCGGCGCTCCCATCGTGGTGGTCAACACGGCGCGCGGCCCGTGGCGCATCTGCGTGAACATGGACTGCCCGACCAAGGAGAAGAAGCCCGCCCGCGGCCGCAAGACCGCGACTAAGGCGAGCTCGGCAAAGAAGACGACGGCGGCCAAGAAGACCACGGCTAAGAAAGCCACTGCCGCCAAGAAGACGACCGCGAAGAAGTCGACTGCCAAGAAAGCAGCCTCCGACAAGTAACGGCGCGGTCGAAACATTGCCTAAAAAACGAGCGAGGACCCCACGATCCTCGCTCGTTTTTTTGACCGGCAGTTAGGGACGTTCCTTTTCTGCCGGCAGTTTAGGAACGTCTCTAACTGCCGGCTCGGGAACGACAAAGCGCTAGTTCACCTCGACGGGTTTGGCGCCGGGATAGCGCTCCTCAAAGTCTAGGCGGTACTTATTGTCATTGGTACCCGCCACGTTGTCGCGCGACAGCGGCGCCACGATCTCATTCTTGTGGTCCGCAGGCTTGGCGTATTTCAGGCTGATCTCCCAGGCATCACAGATTGCGTCAATGCGGTGATCCAGGTCGTCGTACAGGGCGATGATGTCCTTCCAGGAGCTGTAGTTCTTGGAGCTCGTCGGGACGTCCAGGTCCTCGACGATGTCGTAATACTGCTCGATGGTGTCCTCCGTGCGCTCGGCGACGTCGGCGAGATTTTGACGGGTGGTTCGATCCTCTTCCAGATAGTTGCCGTTGAAGTTCTGCGCGCAGCCACGGACCTGGCTGTCGAGATCTTCGAGCAGGTCGTAGTATTCGCTCAGGCGACGGTAGAGGTTCTGCTCGGAGAGCGTTGCTTCGCCGCCATCCTCGTCGTCATCGTCATCATCGTCGTACAGGCTGTTGGGATCGCCGAGAGGCTTTAGGTCATCGTCGTCGACGTCATGGTGCAGCTTAGCTACCGCGGCAGTCGTCTGCGTGGCGGCGTTGTCGAAAGGCTTGATCACAAAGAAAACGACCAGGGCGATGATGATCGCCACCAGCACAACAATAACGGCGATAAGCGGCCCGGTGCCGCTCTTTTTGGGAGCGGGGGTCTGTGGCGAAGCGGGCGCGTATGCGGGAGCCGGCTGCTGTTGGGGCGAGCCGCTCGCGGCGGGGTCGGGGCTATAGGCGAGGGGGTCGTCCGCCTTGGCTTGCGGCGTATCAAGGGAGCCGGTCTGCTCAAAAGCGGGCTGGCTATCGCTCGTGGCTGTTTGCTCAACGGGTGCACCGCACGAGGTGCAGAACTTGGCATCATCTGCAAGAAGCTTGCCGCACGAGGCGCAATACCGAGACATTGCCACTCCTTTCGCCACATTTCAATGCAATACGACGATTATACCCAGCGTCCAAAACTCCCCATCATAAGTTGCGGTGAAATAGGGAGTGTTTGGCGGCCTCAGGGCTGTAGACAGTCCCTATTTCACCGCAACTTAGTAGTCGCAGGCGACTAGGTGGGATTTGGGGTGCGTCGGACGCTGGGGTATCATGGCTTGGTTGGTATATCTGCATTTACGCGCCTTGTAGGAAGGGACTGTGCCCATGGCTTTTGAGCCCGCTCAACATAGCTTTATCACGCTCGAGGGCGTCGACGGCGCCGGCAAGTCCACGCAGGCGCGCCTGCTGGCCCGCGCGCTCGACCTTGCCGGCTACCAAGTCGTAACCCTGCGCGAGCCGGGCGGCACCGCCATCAGCGAAAAGATCCGCGCCCTGCTGCTCGACCCCGCCAACACGGCGATGGGCGATACCTGCGAGCTGCTGCTCTACGAGGCCGCGCGCGCCCAGCTGGTGCACGAGGTCATCGCGCCCGCCCTCGCGGCCGGCAAAGTGGTCCTGTGCGACCGTTTCTACGACTCCACGACCTGCTACCAGGCATTTGCCGATGGCCTCGACCGCCAGATGGTACGCGATGCCAACAACCTCGCGGTTGCAGGCACGCATCCGGCACTCACGCTCGTCTATCACATCACGCCCGAGCAGGCGGCGCTGCGCATGGCCGCCCGCGGCGCGGCAGATCGCATGGAAGCCAAGGGCATGGCCTTCCAAGAGCGTGTTTACCAGGGATTTTGTGCCATCGCTGCCGAGGAACCGAACCGCGTAAAGCTCATCGACGCCACGGCTTCGGTCGAGGATGTCTTCGCGCAGACGGTCGAGCAGGTTCGCGCATACGGTCTCGACATCCCGCAGGATGCCGTTGCCGCCGCGCTTGCTCAGGAGGTTGAGTAACATGGCCCCCACTCAGGCAAGCCTGCTGGCTAAGCTCGATACCCAAGAGCGCGTGCGCGACTTTTTGACCAACGCCGTCGCCAGCGGCCGCGCGTCGCACGCCTACCTGTTTTTGGGCGCTCCCGGTGCCGGCAAACTCGACGCCGCGTGGGCACTCGCCCAGGCATTCCTGTGCGAACAGGACGGCTGCGGATCGTGCGACAGCTGTGTGCGTGTCGCCCGCCATACGCACCCCGACGTGCACTACTACACGCCCGAAAGCGCTACGGGCTACCTCATCGCCCAGACCCGCGAGCTGCTCGACGACGTGCCCCTCGCGCCCATCCGCGCCAAGGCCAAGGTCTACATCATCGATCGCGCCGAGCAACTGCGCGCCAACACCGCCAATGCGCTGCTCAAAACGCTCGAGGAACCGCCCGAGGGCGTCATGTTCATCCTGTTGGGCACCTCGGCCGACGTAATGCTGCCCACCATCGTGAGCCGTTGCCAGTGCGTGCCGTTTCGGCTGGTATCGCCCACCGTTGCGGCACAGGCCGTGAGCCGCGCGACCGGTCAGGACCTTGCACGTTGCCGCATGGCCGTCGCCGTGGCGGGAAGCCCCACGCGCGGCATCGAGTTCCTTAAGAGCGCCGAGCGCCAGGATGCTCGCCGCCAGATGGTCCGTGCCATCGACTCGCTCATCGCCGCCGACGAGGCCGACGTGCTCAGCCGCGCCAAGTCGCTCATCGTCGCCGTCAAGGCACCGCTTGCAGAGGTCAAGTCAACACAGGAAAAGGTGCTCGAGCAAAATGCTGACTATCTGTCCCGTGGAGCATTGAAGCAGCTTGAGGACCGCAACAAGCGCGAACTCAACGCGCGCGAGCGTTCGGGTATCATGGAAGCGCTGGCGAGCGCGCGGACGCTCATGCGCGACGTGCTGCTGACGCTTCAGGACGAGGCGGCCGACGTGGTGAACGAGGACGTGCGCGACGCGATCGAGCGGCTTGCCGCCGCGACCAATGTTGCGGGTGCCACCCGGGCGCTCGAGGCAGTCGCGACCGCCGAGCGCAACATCGCCAGAAACGTTACTCCCCAGCTGGCCATCGAGGTCATGCTGTTCGATATCAGGAAGGCACTGAAATGCCGTTAGTCGTACCCGTTAAGTTTACCTACGCCTCGCGCGACCTGTGGTTCGATCCGCAGGATCTGGATATCCTCGAGGCCGATTATGCCATTTGCTCCACCGAGCGCGGAACCGAGATCGGCCTGGTCACGGCCGATCCCTTTGAGGTGCCGCAAGACGAGATCGGTCAGCCGCTCAAGCCCGTGCTGCGCGTGGCGAGCGACATCGACCTGCAGCTTGCCGACGACCTGGCCATCCAAGGCGACGAGGCCATGGTCGACTTCCGCCGCCTGGTCAAGGAGCTCGACCTCGAGATGAAGCCAGTGGGCGTCGAGTACCTGTTTGGCGGCGAGAAGGCCGTGTTCTACTTTGCAGCCGAGGAGCGCGTCGATTTTCGCCAGCTCGTCAAGGACCTGTCCTCGACGCTGCACATTCGCGTCGATATGCGCCAGATCGGCGTGCGTGACGAGACCCGCCTGGTGGGCGGCTATGCCCAGTGCGGACAGGAGCTCTGCTGTACGCGCTTTGGCGGACAGTTTGAGCCCGTCTCGATCCGCATGGCAAAAGAGCAGGACCTACCGCTCAATTCCTCCAAGATCAGCGGCGTGTGCGGCCGCCTGATGTGCTGCCTGCGCTACGAGTTCGAGGCCTACAAGGACTTTAAGAGCCGCGCGCCCAAAAAGAAGACGCTCATCGATACGCCGCTCGGCAAGGCGCGTATTCAGGAATATGACACGCCGCGCGAGCAGCTGGTGCTGCGCCTGATCTCCAACGAATCCTTTGTGGACAACAAAAAGCTGGTGACCGGAAAGCTCAATGAGAGCGACTGGGAGAAAG
>USDE01000002.1 GCA_900553345.1 uncultured Collinsella sp. | reverse complement strand
TCGAGAAATAGACGTACATCTCCGAATTGTCCGAGACGGTCGTAAGCGGCTGCGGTATCGACGCGCTCACCAGTGCGCCGACACGGTACGGCAGTGTACCTACCATGCCGTTGGCAGGGGCCTTCACGACCGTGTAGGAGAGGTTATTGGCGGCATTTACGCGCTGCGCCTCGGCCTGTGCGAGCTGCGCCTTTGCCGTCAGCAGCGTGTTTTCGGCTGTCGAGAGGTCGTACTGCGACACGACGCTCTTTGCGAAGAGTTCCTTCTTGCTGTCATATGTCAGCTGGGCCGTTGCCACGCTGGCCTTTGCCGCTGCGACATTGGCTTCTGCTGTCTGGAGCGCTGCCTTGTAAGGTACCTGGTCTATGATGAAAAGGGTCTGTCCTTTCGAAACCGACTGGCCCTCGGTGACACGCAGTTCGGAGATGGTTCCCGAAACCTGCGGATAGATGTCGATGTCCTGGCGTCCGCGGATCGTTGCCGAGTAGTTGCTCTGGATTTCGCGGTCGGTAGTGGCAATGGTCGTCACGCCGTATTGCGCGGGGCCTTGCTCCGTGGGTGCCTGACCGCACGAAACGGCTGCCATGAAGCTTGCCATGATAGCAGCTTTCACAAATGTTTGCTTCATACTTTTCTCCTGTTTTAAACTAAAAAAACTTTTTTCGTTGCAAAAGTACCCTAAAAAGGGCGTGATCGTGCCTTTATATTGCGAACAGTGTTGGTATTTTTCGGAACAAAATTTGGGAAAATATCGGAAAATGCGCTAAATTTGTTCGAAAAACGAATTCATATGTCTGCCATAAATCCTATAATTACTACTGCCGAAGAGCAATTCGTAGTCGGGGAATCCGATTTTTCCTATTTCAACAATTAAGCTGGCCGCCTTTAAGGCCGCAACCATCGCCGGCAAGAGCCTTAACGAGCTTCAGGCCGAGAACCCTGACAAGTACGCCTTTGACCACATGGAGGTCGAGGAACTCGCACGCAAGGGCGGCTACGTAACCTACCAGGGCAAGCAGTGCACCGAGTACGCCGTTGCCAACTCCGCCGCGCGCGTCTGCGCCGCTGTGCTGCACAACGAGCATGCCGTGCTTTCGGCCTCCACGCTTATGACCGGCCAGTATGGCGAGGAGGGCATCTTTACCTCCCTGCCGTGCGTGATCGGTGCCGAGGGCGTCGAGGAAGTCTACACGCTCGACCTTTCCGAGTATGAGCTCGAGGGCTTCCACAAGAGCTGCCAGCACATTCGCGACAACATCGCCCAGCTCGACTGGTGGGACGCCGAAGGCGTTGTCGGCAAGTAGACCGTCAATCGCCGCAATCTCGCGAATCTAAACGCGATACCACGCGGCCCGCTTTTTTGACTCACGCAGTGCCCTTGCGAATCGAAGGTGAATACTTTTCCCGGTGCCTAGTACTGCTCGATGCCCATGTAGCGACGGACCTCGGGGCTGTGGTCGAACACCTTGCCGCGGGCGGCGCGCAGCTCGCAGCTCATCGCATAGAAGAAGATCGGCTCCAGGAACGAACGCACGCTGGCGGGCACCTCGCCCACGCCGTACTCGAGCGCATCGAGCACCATAACCGTATCGGTGTGCGTGTTGAGGAACGCAAGTGCACGCTCCTCCATGGGACGGCACTCGCCCGATCCGAGCTGTACAAAGTAGAACACGCCGGGCTCGGTGGCTTCGAACGGGCCGTGGAAGTACTCGCCGGAGTGGATATAGCAGCAGTGCTGCCACTGCATCTCCATGAGCGAGCAGATGGCCATGGCGTAGGTCTGGCTAAAGTTGGGGCCGGAACCCAGGATATAGAAGAACTCGTGCTGCTGGCAGAGCTCGGCAAAGCGATCGCCCAGCTCGGCGTTGACCTTCTCGCGGGCAGCGGGCAGCAGCGCATCCATCTGCTTGAGGCCGGCGTACATGTCGGCAAGCGCCTCGTAACCCTCCTGCTGGTCAAGCAGTTCGGCGGCGATCAGAGCGCCGATGCCCTGCGGTACCTCGGCCTGCGGCACGCCTTCGCCCCACGGATAGACCCAGGTGGTCCACTTGCCGTTATCGATCTTGGAGCCCTCGCAGTCGGTCATGGCCACGACCTCGGCGCCGGCGGCCAGCGCCATCTCGCAGCCGTCGACGACCTCCTGCGTATTGCCGCTATGGCTGCAGGCGATGACGAGCGACTTCTCGCCAAGGCTCTTGGGGGCCATCAGGCAAAACTCGCGTGCCGTGTAGACCGTCGAGGTAAACGTGGTTGCCTCGCGCTTGAGCAGCTCGTTGGCCGGCATCAGGTCGATCATCGAACCGCCGCAGGCGATCCAAAAGACATTCTCAATCTTGCCCTTGCGCTCGATAATTTCCTGAATCAGATCGTGTGCGTTCATGGTGATGCTCCTCCTTGTGTGGCGGTTTTGAACGACGTCAGCTCGTACCTGCGGTCGTTCTATGTTGTCCTATTTATAGCACGCATGACGACGCCCGTGAAGCCATCTCACCAAATTTGTTCTATATCGTTCTATCTGTGGACGTTAGATGTCGAACACGTAGCGCGAACCTACGATCTTTTGGCGTCCGAGCAGCAAGGGCCGCTCGTCCTCATCGGTAAAGTACGCCTCCATATAGAAGAGCGGCTCGCCGACCGGCACCTCCAGCAGCGAGGCCGCCTGAGCATCGGCAAGCGCAATCTCCACAGTACAGGGGTCGGACTTGAGCGGCGCGCGGCCCGAATGCTCGGCAACGAGCGCAAAGATGGAATTGTCCGTGAGATCCTTGTCGGCAAGCGTCTGCAGATAGGGATGGTCGGCCAGCACAAAGGCGTTGTTCTCGAGCATGACGGGCACGCCGTCTGCCGTGCGCACGCGCTCGACCACGATGAGCTCGCAACCGGGTTCCACCCCAAAAAACGCCGCGTCCTCGCGCGTCGCCGCAACCACCGTGCGCGACACCAGGCGTGCTCCGGCCACCATGTCGTTGGCAGCGCAACCCTCGGAAAAGCTCTGAACGTCACCCTTCTGGACAATTTTGCGCTTGAGCTTGGGCGCGCACACAAACGTGCCCCTCCCCTGCTGACGGCTGAGATACCCCGCGCGCGACAGTTCCTCGATAGCACGGCGCACGGTGATGCGTCCCACGCCGTAGTACTTCGCGAGCTCCATCTCGGAAGGAATGCGCGAGCCGGATGCGTACACGCCACGCGCGATCTCGCCCTTTAGGTCATCCATAACCTGCTGGTACAGCGGCACGGCGGACACCTCAGTGCGCTCGGTTTTATCGTCGGATGCCATCGTTATGCTCCATTCCGTGCATGTTCGGACTCAAACTCTTCAATCGCCGCCATAAACTGCTCGCCAAAGGCGTCGGCCTTTTTCTCGCCGATGCCGTTGACCTGGATAAGCTCGTCGCGCGTCTGCGGGCGCAGGCGGCACAGACCGCGCAGGGCCTTGTCGGAGAAGACCATGTACGGCGCCATCTCCAGCTCGGTCGAGATCTCCTTGCGCAGGGCACGCAAGCGCTCGAACAGCTCGGCATCGTCACCCACGCGCGGGCGCTGATCCAGCTCGGCCTCCTCGCGCAGCAAATCCACCGCACGGCGGGCGCGGGCCGAGGCCTTGCGCTTGGACGCGCGACGCTTAACGGTAAAGGCAAACGCCTCGTCCTCGACCTCGGCGGCACGCGGGCCCAGCCCCACGACCGGGTACTGCCCCTGCGAGGTTGCCAGATAACCGCGGCCGCACAGCTGGCCGATGATGTCCTTGATGCGCCCGACCGATTCGCTCGACAGCTCACCGTAGCCGCGGTCCTCGTCCAGATGCATCTGGCGAATGCGCTCGGTGTTGCCGCCGTGGAGCACGTCGGCGATGAGCGACTTGCCAAAGCGCATGGGTCGCGCGGCCACGTAGCGCACAGCGGCGCGGGCCATATCGGTGACGTCCTCGACCTCGAACTGCGTGAGGCAATTGCTGCAGTTGCCGCAGCCCTCGGCGTCGTCCGTGGCGGTGGTGCCCGCGCCAGCCGCAGCCGCATGCTCGGCCGCGGCCTCGTCGCCAAAGTAGCGCAGCATGTATTCGCGCAGGCAACCGGTGGTATTGCAGTAGCCCTCCATCTGGCTGAGCAGGCGATATCGATTCTGGAGCGCCCACGCGCGCTGCTCGTCGTCGAGCGCCTCGTCGGCAGCATCGCCGCGGTCGATCAGAAAGCGGCGCATGCGAAAATCGTTACCGTTCCACAGCAAGTGGCAGCTGGCCGGGTCGCCGTCGCGGCCAGCGCGGCCAGCCTCCTGGTAGTAGGCCTCGATACTCTCGGGCACGTTGTTGTGAATCACGTAGCGCACGTTGGGTTTGTCGATGCCCATGCCAAAGGCGTTGGTGGCAACCATCACCTGGATATCGTCGTCGATAAAGGCGCGCTGGCTTTGGCGGCGGGCGTCGTTGCCCATGCCGGCATGGTAACGGCCAACGCGAATGCCACTGGGGCCCAGCGCCTCGGCAAGCTCACCTGCCAGCGCATCGACGGTCT
Source organism: uncultured Collinsella sp. (assembly GCA_900553345.1). Taxonomy (GTDB): domain Bacteria; phylum Actinomycetota; class Coriobacteriia; order Coriobacteriales; family Coriobacteriaceae; genus Collinsella. The sequence continues at coordinate 17,626 of USDE01000002.1, read as the reverse complement.
TGCGGGTCGAGCAATACACGATGCCGCTCTCGCCCGAATGCGCGATCACATAGTCGCGCACCCACGCGGCCTTGGCTTTGTCGCCCATCTCCTCGCAGCCAAAGTAGAGGTTCTTGCGATCGAAGCCCGTCACCACCGTCGCGGGGTTTTGCAGGCCGAGCATCTGCTGGATGTCCGCACGCACGCGCTCGGTTGCCGTAGCGGTAAAGGCCGCCACAATGGGACGCTGCGGAAGCGATTCGATGAACTCGCGAATCTGCAGGTAGGCGGGGCGAAAATCCTGGCCCCATTGGCTCACGCAGTGCGCCTCGTCAATGGCCACGAGCGGCACGCCGATGCCGCCGTCGGCCGCGGCCTCCTGTGCAAAGGTTAAAAAGCGTGGCTCGAGCAGGCGCTCGGGCGCCACGTACATAAGCTGGTAGCGGCCCTCGCACGCCCGCTTGAGCACGGTGTTTTGCTGAGCCGGGGTAAGGCTGGAGTTGAGATAGCTGGGTCGCGCACCCGCCGCAAGCAGCGCACGGGTCTGGTCCTCCATAAGCGACAGCAGCGGACTCACCACAAAGGTGATGCCGGGCAGCATGAGCGCGGGCACCTGGTAGCAAATGGACTTGCCGGCGCCCGTGGGCATAACGCCCAGCGCATCGCGACCGGCAAGGATCGCATCGACCATGCGGTCCTGTCCCGGGCGAAACGAGGTGTAGCCAAAATAGGCGCCGAGCGTGTCGAGCGCCATCTGCTGCATGCTATCGGTCATGGTTTCCTAACGTTCAAGTCATCTGCCGCCGATTATACGCCGCCACGCGGACCGGTGCCGCGCCGCTGCCGGCCACGGGCGATGCAATCCGAAGGGAACGAGCGCGGATTTTTGGACACTTTCCGGATGAGCGTGGATAATCTCCCACTTTGAGCACGCCGTTGAGCCAAAAACGGGAGATTATCCACGCTCATTCTGCAAATTGCCGCTCTGGCGGGCTTGCAGCGTCGAGCCGTTGCGCGGTTTGGAAAACCGCGCAACTAGAGCTACATGACCATGACGTAGCGCGATCCCACGTAGTACTGCTTACCCATCAGGACCGGCTCATCGTTGGGACCGGTAAAGCCGGCGCGCAGGTTGAGCAGCGGATCATGCGGGGCAATGCCCAGCTCGGCCGCCTGCTCGGCATTAGCTCGAACGGCCTCGACCGTACGGTAGCCAACCGAGACAATCGGCGTTCCGCCAACACGCTCGACCTCGGCAAAAATCGACTTGTCCTCAAGATCGGCCGTCAACAGCTCACGGTAGGCGTCAAACGGCACAAAGATGTTCTCCTCAAAGATGGGCTCGCCGTCGGCCGTACGCACGCGCTTGATATGGAGCAGCAGCGCATCCTTCTGCAGGCCAAAGAACTCCATCTCGTTTTGGCGCGCCGGAACGATCTGGCGATCGACCACATGTGCACCGGCCTTCATGCCGTTGTTGGAACACAGCGCGGTAAACGTCTGCAGCGTCGAGGCATGGAACTGACGATTGATGTGCGGCGTGGAAACAAAGGTGCCGCGGCCCTGCTGCTTAACCAGGTAGCCATCGGAGCACAACTCCTCGACGGCGCGGCGCACCGTAATTCGGCTCACGTCGTACTGCTCGGCTAGCTCAAGCTCGGACGGAATACGCTCCTTGGGTGCATAAACACCTTTCTCGATCGCATCTTTGATTTCGTCATAAATCTGCTGGTAAAGCGGTGCATTTTTGGGTGCAGGCATATCTGATCACTCTTATCGAAATATCGAAATAACTAATACGTATATAACGTCTAGTTTCATATTATCTCATATTGATAAAACGATACACCATCCCTACCAAAAAGCGACAGCTTCATTTTGGTAGGTTTTATCTGGGCAAACGAAAGTCCATCGAAAGCAACGGGGCTTTCGAGGGGCTCATGCGGAAGGGTTGCGCCGGGCCGGCAAAATGCCAATACCCTACTTGCCGTCGTCCTGCTGCAGGCTGTCCTGCTCGCTGAGGCGCGCCTGCCTGCTGGCCATGCGCGCGGGCTTGTCGGGATCAGGTACGGCCGTGGGCATGGGCTCGTCGACATGACCGCCCCACCAGCCGCCCACAAAGTTGAGCGTGTGGAACACGTTGATCACGGCACCGGGATCAACGTCGCACACCAGCTTGATAATGTCCTGGCTCTCGTAGGTCGAGACAACGGCGTGCAGCAGGTACATCTTTTCGCGGCTGTATCCGCCGATGACCTCGGCACAGCTAATGCCGTGCTGAAAATGGTCAACATAGGCGGTCATGACCTCGTCTGCCTTGCGCGTCGTGATCTGCAGCGTCACGCGGTCGTAGCGACGATAGAAACTGTCGATGGTCTTGGTCGAAATAAACTGGAACACGATGGAGTACGCCGCATTGTCCCAGCCAAACATAAAGCCAAAGATCGCCAGGATAAAGCAGTTGAAACCAAAGATGACACCCCAGATAGTCTTGCCCGTGTGGTTGGAGACCCACAGCGCGATAAAGTCGGTGCCGCCGGTGGATGCGCCGGACTTTAGCGCGATGGCAGCGCCCAGACCCGAGACCACGCCGCCAAAAATGATGAGCATAATCTTGTCGCCCAAAAACGGGGCAAAGTGAAAGATGTTGAGGAACAGCGATGAGAGCACGACCTGCATCATCGAGAAGATGACGAAGCGCTTGCTAATGCCGCTCCAGCATAGGAGTGCCACGGGGATGTTGAGCGCGAGCATACCGAGCGAGATGTCGATGTGGACGCCGCCGAGCGAGGTAACGCGATCGAGTAGGACCGCGACGCCGGTGAGACCGCTCGGAAGCAGGTCGGCGGGTTGAATGAACGCCTGGATCAGAAATGTCTGGAGAACGGCAGAAATGGTGACCGCCACGGCAGTAATGGCACGGCGGACGATGGTGAGGCGGCCGAGCACGAGCACTCGGTCCGTGAGCTGTTCGATGGCGTTCGCCACGCAGGCTCCTTTCGAAGGCAGATGTAGTTGTGGGGCATGCCCGCGATTGTAGCATGAGCGTGCGGGGGCGCTTCAATTCACCCTCTCTCGACAACCAAAACGGGACCAGCAACCCCCACGACCAAAGGGCTAAATTCCAAGTGAGTAGACTTTTTACGATCTGCCGAGCACACCCAAAACAGCCACCTCTGTGACCTGCGGTTTTACAAAGGAAGATATGCATTGTGCTCGGCCTGCGCCAAAAAGTCTACTCACTTAGCCCGAATCGAAGCCAAACGGATCAAAATCGAAACCAAATTGAGCCAGTCCACCGCAAAAAACGTTTGAACCCGTGCTTCTCGCGGCGGATTGACATTACAAAGCGGCCAAAATGTCGGTCAGATTATCGATAACGGCATCGGCTCGCGATTGGTCGAGGTTGACGCCCTCGTGCGGACGCAGTGCCAGGACGCGGGCGCCGGAGCGCTTGCCGGCCTCGATGCCCAAAGGCGAATCCTCGATAACCAGGCACTCGGCAGGCTCCACCCCCAGCGCCTCCATGGCGCGCAGGTAGATCTCGGGGTCGGGCTTAAACGCACTGCACTCGTGACCGCTGATGGTGTAGTCCAGCACGTCGGCGATACCGGCAATCTCCACCAGCTCGTCAATAAGCTCGCGATAGGACGAGCTTGCGATGGCACACTTCACGCCGCGCTCGTGCAGCTCACGCATCACCGGCTCCGTCTGCTCGTTGAGAAGCTCGGCATACGGAACGGGGTGGTCCGGGCTGTAGACCTGCTTGTACTCCACGCGCAGGCGCTCGCGCAGCTCAACATCGTCGGGCACCAGCGCCTTCCAGATGGCAGGCTCGTTAGACCCCGAAAGATCGGGGATCTCGTCAAAGTGGAAGCCCTCCTCTTCCATAAACGCTACGCGACGACGGTTGTAGAACCACTCGGTATCGACCAGCACGCCGTCCATATCAAACAGCACTGCCTTGATCATACGCATCTCCTCCCACCTGCCAAAAAGGGACAGGTTTATTTTGGTAGGTTTTATCTGGGGTTTTGCGACACGACAGACACGCCCTCCCCAGAGCAAAAAAGGGGACGGGGCGCAAACCCCATCCCCTCTCAATCAACCCGTAAGGTCTACTTACTTGTGATTAGTAGGAAAGCTTCCACATGTAGCGACGCATGGTCAGCGGGTGCTGACGGGCCTCGGCGATCTGGTTGCCGTACTCGCGCATAACGGCGAGGTGCAGCAGCGGGTTGAAGTAGGTGACGACGCTCGCGGGCACGGCGTCAGCCAGGCCGTAGTCCTTGGAGTCGATCAGAGCGACCTTGGCGCCCATGCGCTTAAGGAAGGTGAGGGCGCGGGCGTCCATCGGACGGGTAGCGCCATCGGACATGAAGAAGACGTAGGGCTTACCCTCGGTGGAAACCTCGAACGGGCCGTGGAAGTACTCACCGGTGTTGTAGGCGGCGGCGTCGATCCACTGCATCTCGGTGAACAGGAAGGCGGCGTGAGAATAAGCCATCTTCTCGGAGGCACCGGAAGCCATGAAGTAGATCATCTTGTCGTCCTTGAAGTCCTCGGCGAACTTCTTGGCGAGCTTCTTGCAGTGCTGAGCGGCGTTCTCGCAGAGCTCGAAGACGTTGGTGAGGCCGGTGATCATGTCCTCGTAGTGGTCATAGCCCTCGGTCTGCTGAAGGATCTCGACAGCAAGAGCGATGGCGTAGCCGGGCTTCTCGCACTTGGCAGCGAAGTTGGCGTGGAAGCCGTGAACGATGACGTAGTCAGCGTCGACGGTCAGAGCGGAGCCAGCCTTGTTGGTGAGGGAGACGACCGGGCAGTTGTGCTTCTTGGCGGTCTTGTTGGCCTCGACGGTCTCGGGCGTGGAGCCACCGAGGGAGCAGGTGATCACGAAGGTGTGCTCGTTGACCCAGGAAGGCGTGTCGTAGTTGAACTCGTTAGCAGTGAAGATCTGAACGTTCAGCTTGTCCGTGTTGTTGGCCAGGAAGTACTTGGCGGGGTAAAGGTCGGACATGGAGGCGCCGCAGCCGACGAAAGCGACGCTGTGGATCTCGTGGTTGGACAGGACGTCAGCGACGATCTGCTTAGGGAGGTTAAGGTCGATCTCGTACATCTGACACATTCCTTTCAATTTTTGCGGCGCCACATTGCCGGGCGCTCGCAGGGTTACTGTGGTTTGGACCGAGTCGCCGGCCCGTTGAGGATGCGACAAAGGGACTGTCCCATTGTCGCATGTTGGGGATGGAAGCCTGCCTGGGGTATGGGATGCCAGGCAGGCCCCCGGGGGAAAGCGGTTAGGCGCTTAGTCGCGACTAAGCCAGGATGCCGACCGCGGAGAGGGCGATGCCGCCCACAATGGCGATCACGAGAAGCCAACCGGTGTTGACGTTCTTCTTGATGAGCCAGTACATAAGGCCAGTGAGGCCGAGGGAGATCATCTGGGGCATCATGCCGTCCAGGATGTCCTGGATCACGACGGTGCCCTCAGCGAACTGCAGCGGGGTGGTGGCGCCGATCAGCGTAGCGATCATGCCGCCCACGGACATAAGACCCACGATGCCGCAGACATACATGAGCTTCTCCATGAGGTCGCCGCCCTGAAGCTTGCTCAGGTACTCGTGGCCGCCCTGATAACCCATCTTGGCTGCGAACCAAGTGATCAGCACAGAGGGGACGATGGAGATGAGCATAGCCAGGATCGGGCCCATGATGGAGCCCTGCTGAGCCAGCTGAACGCCTAGGCCAAAGGCGATAACGCGGATGGTGCCCTGGAAGAAGGAGTCACCGATGCCGGAAAGCGGACCCATGAGGGAGGTCTTGACCGCGTTGATCGAATCGGGATCGAAGTTCTCGGGATCCTTGGCGTACTCCTCCTCCATGGAGGCGGCGAGGCCCAGGATGAAAGCGCTCGTCTGCGGGGTGCAGTTGTAGAACGCCATGTGACGGTGGTAAGCCTCTTTCTTAGCAGCGAGCTGCTTGGGGTCGGACTCATCCGGATAGAGGCGGTCGAGCGTGGGAACCATGCCGTAGAGGAAGCCCATGTTCATCTGACGCTCGTAGTTCCAAGAGGCCTGGATGGCCCAGGAGCGCCAGAAGAACTGGCTGACCTTCTTGTTCAGGGACACGTCCTTGGTTGCGGTTGCCATAGTGTGTTCCTCCTTAGTCTTCGTCGTCTTCGAGCGGATCGTAGTCGGAATCGACGCCGGCAGCAGCATGGGAACCGTTGAACTTGAAGCCCATGAAGACGACAGCCAGGCACACACCGATCAGAGCGACCGCGATGACGGACAGGTTGAGGTAAGCGGCGAGCAGGAAACCGATGAACAGGAACGGAGTCATACCCTTCTTGATCATCATGGTGAGCAGCAGGGCCAAGCCGTAGGCGGTCATGATCTTGGTCGAAACGTTAAGACCAGTGGACAGCCACTCGGGAACCATGTTGACGATGGCCTGAACCAGGTCGGTGCCAACAAAGACGGCAAGGAAGATCGGCAGGAAGTACATGACGGCGTACAGACCGGAGCCGGCGCAGATGTGCATACGGTAGGCGGTCTTGAACTTTCCGTTATCGATCGCGTTATCTGCCACATGGGTGAGGGCGGCGATGATGGAGCGGAACACGATGCCGAGGAGCTGACCCAGGACGGCGACCGGGATGGCGATCGTCATGGCGGTCTCGGCGGAAGCATCGGTCAGGCACGCAAAGGCAGCGGCCACGATGCCGCCCAGGACCATATCGGGCGGAACGGCGGCGCCGACCTGCACCAGGCCCATGGACACGAGCTCGACGGCGGCACCGACGGCAAGGCCGGTGGGCACATCGCCCAGCAGCAGACCGACGAGCGTAGCGCCAACGAGGGGCTGCTCGAAGTTAAGACGACCGAGCAGGCGGGAGTCCCACATGCAGAACACGCCGACGAGGCCGACGAGCACCGCACTGATGAACGTATTCATACCCTTCTCCTTTCAGTCAGGCAAAAGCCTGGTTGATTACAGCTTGGCGTCGATGTCGACGCTCTGATACGTAGGGGTCTGCTGGACGTAGAGCTTAATGCCCATGTCGAGCAGCTGGTTGACGTCGGCCTTCTGGGTGGCGTCGAGGAAGACGGAGCTGTCCTTGCCGCCGACCTGATCGGCACCGTCGTGGTTGGCGGTGGCGCCCAGGTTGATGGCGTCGAGCTTGTAGCCCTGGCAGAACTGCAGCATCTCGGCAGTGTTGCCAAAGACGAACATGACGCGCTCGCCGAGGGTGTTGAGCTTGTCCATCTTGGCGAGGGCACGCTCGACGGTGAAGACGTTCAGGCGCACGCCCTGGGGCTTGGCCAGCTTAAGAGCGCCCTTCTTGATGTCATCGTTGGCGGCAGCGTTGTCGACGACGATGATGCGCTCGGCCTGAACCTTGGTGGTCCAGGTAAAGACGACCTGGCCGTGCAGCAGACGGTAGTCAAGACGTGCGAGGACGATCTTGGCGGGACCGGAGCTGTGACGGGACGCCTTGGCCTTCTTGGCGGGAGCCGCGGCGGCCTCGACCGGTGCGTTGGGGTTGGTCAGACCGGTGCGGGCCTCGTTGATGAGGGCCGCGAGCTCGGCGCCCTTGACGGGGACGGGGCTCATAGCGAGCGTGAGCGCCAGCGGGATGTTGAAACCGCTGACAACCGTGAACTTCGTGCCGTTCTTGGAAAGCTCGACCATGTTGTTGTTGACCGAGCTGCCGAGCATATCGGTCAGCACATAGACGCTGTCGTCCGCGTTGAACGTGGCGATCATGGCGTCCACCTTATTGGTGATGGGCTCCTTGTCGTCACGAGCAAGCGACACGACGTGGACGTTCGACACGTCGCCGAGAACCATCTCGAGCGTGTCTTTGGCGCCTGCGGCCAGGCCGCCATGAGATGCGAGAATGATCTGATTCATCTTGCCTCCTCCTTTTCGTTATGGTCATTATAACGTCTTATACGTTGCTTATATTGCTAATTAGTATAAAGACCGTTCGCGGGTGAAAATCGACCGTTGACGGGTTTAACGTAATCGAAACGTTGGTGCAGGGTAGGTCGGCGCTGTCCTGGCGACGCCCGATCAGACGCCTCCCCAATCCCCTATCGCACGAAGTACCAGGGGCTTTCCTGCACGGTGGGCTCCAGCGCGATGCCAGTGCGTTCCTTAAACAGATCCATGTCCTGCGATTTCTCCGTCCACCACGCGTTGGGCTTAAAGGTCATGCTCTCAACGACATGACCGACAAACACGCTGTTGCGCAGCTTGGAGAAGTCGGTATTCATGATCAGGATGGACGCGAGCACCAGCACAATGCCCAGAACCTTGATCGCGCCGGCGGGCTCGGCATAGACACCAATGCCCACCAGTACGGTGACGACCGTCTCGAAAGACATTACGACGGGAACTTTCGATGTCTCGAGCCCCATGGACAGACCCTGCATATATAAGATGTAAGCCACGGCTGTGGGGATGAGTCCAAAGCCAAGGAACAGCAGCAGCAGCTGTGGCGACATTGCCGCGGCGACATCCGGCCACGGAGCCGCGATAGCTGCCATAACCGCACCGCCAAAAACAAAGCCCCAAAACGTGACAGCCAGCGGGTGGACCGTCTTGGTTGCTATCCGGCTAAACACCGCGAGCGACGCACCACAAAAGCCCGCAATCACGCCCGACGTGACGCCCCAAACCGAAAAATGAAAACCAGAAAGGTCGCCATTGGTCACTGCAAGCACGCAGCCAACGATGTTGAAGACAATGGCAACGAGCTTGTTGGGGGTCACGTCCTCGCGATAAAGCACGCGACCGAGCACGACGCCAAACACCGGCGAGGTATAGAGCAGCACCGAGGCCGTGGACATGCCGACCTCGCCCATGCACTCGTAATAGCAGGTGTTGGCGGCGGCCAGACCAACGATACCGACAAGTGCGCAGGGAACAAGCTCTTTAGGGCTTGCCTTGAACAGGGCCAGGGGACCCTGAGCCACGGTAGACCCCTCACCCGGACGGCAGCCCATAAACATCAGGACCGGCGCCAAGATAAGCGCTCCGACCAACAAGCGAAAGGCAGCCATGCTCTGGGACGAAACGCCCATGGCCGAGATGCCGTTTACAAAGATTCCGATGCTGCCCCACATAAGCGCGGCGATCAGTACCAGCACATAGCCCAGATTGCTTTTCTTCAACGCAGCCTCCTCGATATTGTTTCCAATATGTTTCACACTACGTTATAGTCGTTATATACATTTTTCAAGACACAAATCGGTGAACGAGGAAATGATTCCCAGGAGTGTCCCCAAGTGCCGGCACAAAAGGAACGTCCCCAAGTGCCAACCACGGCAACGCCGACGTTTTGGCAATGTCAGCGAGCGCCCGTCATTTGAGCCAAGGCGCCGTGAAATGAAAAGGCGCTGACCTTCTGGTCGCGCCTTTGAAATTGAACGGCAGATTGGCCAAATGCCGGGTGCGCAGCGTCGGCCGGTCCGCCGTTCGGTAGAACGGCGGAACCAATATCCCCTAGTAGTCCAGCTTCCACATGTAGCGGCGCGTCATGTAGTCCTTGTGGGTGACTGCAGAGAGTGCACGCATGTACACGTTGTTGAGGATCGGGGCAAAGATCAGGTGGTTGAAGTACTCGCTCACGCTGTCCTTGATGTCGTTGAGGCCGAGCTCCTTGGCGTCGAGCTGATAGACGCGCTCGCCACCGTACTGGTTGACGAAGCGGATGCCGCGCTCGTCGTTGCAGCGGCTGCGACCGACGCTGATGAGCTGGAACAGCGAGGTGCGCTTGTCCAGGATCTCGAAAGGACCGTGGAAGAAGTCGCAGGTGTTGATGGTGCAGGAGTCGATCTGCAGCATCTCCTGCACGTTGCAGATGCTAAAGACGTAGGCGGCACCAAAGAGCGGACCCTGAGCCATGACGTTGATGCAGGGCTTGTCGGCGTTCTGCTCGGCCCACTTAGCAGCGAGCGGACGGGTGTACTCGACGGCCTTGCGATAGATGGGGTCGACCAAGTCGAACGCGGCCATAGCGGTCTCGTACTCGGCATAGCCCTCGGTCTGCTGCGTAAGCTCCATGGCGATCATGGTCACGACGGCAGAGTTGGTGCGGCCCATGCAGGACTCGTCGACGGCCAGGCTGTCGTACTGGATCTTGTAGTCGCAGACCTCGGTGAGGCCGGACTCGTCAACATAGATTGCGATGGTGCTGGCGCCGTGGTCCTTGGCGACCTGGGCGGCGACGATGGTCTCCTTGGTGCCGCGCATGGACACGACGACGGCCAGGGTGTTCTCGTTGACGTAAGCAGGGGTTGCGTGCACGAACTCGTTGCTGGTGTAGCTGGAGCTCACGACCTGCGTGGCCTCGTGCTCCATAAAGTACTGGGCAGGATAGTTGCCGCCGTTGGATCCGCCGGCGCCAATCCACACGACGCGCTTGATGCCGCCCTTGTCTGCCTTGTCAGCCAAAACCTGGGAGACGACATCCTTAACCTGTTCCTGAGTAGTCATCGTGCATCAGCCTTTCTTCTCGTTTGATGCTCTCGATGGCATACAAGTTACATACATGTTTTGGTTATGTCGACTAGTTGTATGCTATATTTGTCATAGAAATATTACTGATGCGGTTTTTGATAATTTGCTACCAGCGGTTTTGTTGTTGTATTGGATACATGCTTAATTAGATTCACATATAAGTTAGATACAGGTTGATCGCATGAACGCTTCGTCTAAGAAGAAACTGGCCCAATACGAGCGCTTGGCGGGTACGCTGCGTGACCGCATCGCCGCCGGCATCTACCACCGACAGGGCGACGATGCGACGGCCTATGCCCACGCCCTGCGCTACATCGAGATGCAGGACTCGCTCGAGGCCGCAAGCCGCGACGCCCTCTCGGTGCAGCTCGAGCGGCAGCACCGTGCGCCATGCTCTTAAGGTGCTCGTCGATGAGGGTCTGGTTCGAACCGAGCGCGGGCGCGGCGCCTTTGTGGCCGACACGCTGGCGCTCCACGAGAACAACCTGGTGTTTTCGAGCTATACGGCGCAGGTCCAGGGTCAGGGCATGAAGCCCACCACGCGCACGGTGGACTCGGGCTTTACCAAGGCGGGCGGCAGCATAGCTAAGTTCTTTGATGCCGCCGTGGGCAGCAAGCTCGTCAAACTTGTCCGCCTGCGTTATCTGGACGATGCGCCGTTGTGCCTGGAGACCACCTATCTGCCGCCAAGCTTTGAGGCGCTCATCGATCGCGATATCAACGGTTCACTCTACGCCACGCTGCGCCAAGAATTCCATCGCGCGCCGGCACAGGGACATAAGACCTTTGAGGTGTGCTATGCCTCGCAAAACGAGGCGTTTTTGCTCAACGTTGAGCGCGGGCAGGCGCTGATCCTGATCACCGACTACGTCTACGACACCGACGGCCGCCCGCTCCATGTCTCCAAGCGCATCCAGCGCACCGACCGCGCCAAATACACCGAGCCCATCGGCTAACCTGTCCCTAAATGGTAGGTTTGGGGAGGTCGGGGAACCAGGTTGGTTTGGGTTGGTTGGGCGTGCGCTCGGCCAGGACCAGCTCCATCCAACACATGTCGTACCAGCGACCGAACTTTTGGGCGCAGCGGTCGAAGGCACCCACCAGGCGATACCCCATATGGGCATGGAAGTCCTGGCTGTTGTGCGTCAGGTACTCGTCGTCCTTGTCGTGCGGCACGGCGATGAGCGCGCACATGTTGGTGATGCCCATCGCGATCAGACATTGCTTGAGCGCATCGTGCAGCTTGCGGCCCAGCCCGCCGTGGCGCACGTCGCGCGCCAGGTAGATCGATGTCTCGACCGACCAGTCGTATGCCTCGCGGCTGTTGAGCGGACTCACATAGGCATAGCCTACCGGACGCCCGTCCAGCTCCATCACCAGATACGGATAGCGCTTGAGCGTGCGCTCGATACGCCCGGCGAACTCCTCAACGCTCGGCACCTCGTATTCGCAGGTAATCGCCGTCTGGCGCACATACGGCTCATAGATGGCAAGCAACGCCGGCGCGTCTTCGGGCGTCGCCAGGCGAATCGTCGGCTCGGACATCTCGGTCATACAACCCTTCTCCCCAAAAGCAAAGGCCACCCTGCGCCAAACCCAGCGCAAGGCGGCCCCTCGTCATTACATCAGGCTACAGGACAGCCGCCAGCGCGTCGATGTCCTCCTGTGTCGTGGCCCAGCTGGTGCAAAAGCGCACCACCGTGTGGGTCTCGTCGTACTTTTCCCAGTACTCGATCGAGGCATGCTCGCGAATGCGAGCCATGTCCTCGTTGGGCAGAATCACAAACTGCTGGTTCGTGGGCGTCTCCAAAAAGAACTGGTAACCGCGCTCGTGCAGCACGCGACGTAGCGCCCGGGCCGTCTCAATCGCCTGTCGACCAATCTCAAAATACAGGCCATCGGTAAAGAGCGCCTCAAACTGGACGCCCGTCAGGCGGCCCTTGGCAAGCAGTGCGCCGTGCTGCTTAATGCGCGGAATGGGATGCGCCGGAGCGTGCATGCCGCAAAACACCACGGCCTCGCCGCAGAGCGCGCCGCACTTGGTGCCGCCGATGTAGAACACGTCGCACAGCTGCGCCAGCTCGGGCAGGGTAATGTCGCACTCATCGGCCGCCAGCGCATAGGCCAGACGAGCACCGTCCACAAACAGCGGAATCTCGCGCTTCTGGCACACCGCGTGAATCGCCGCGAGCTCGGCCTTGGAGTACAGCGTGCCGTACTCGGTCGACAGACTCACGTACACGGCGCCCGGGAACACCGTGTGCTCGTAGCTCTCGTTTTCGTAGAACACCTGGATATAGTTCTCGAGGTCCTCGGCGTGCATCTTGCCCTCATAGCCGGGGATGGTGAGCACCTTGTGGCCGCCAAACTCGATGGCGCCCGCCTCGTGGCAGGCAACGTGGCCAGTCTCGGCAGCAACGACGCCCTCGTACGGCGCGAGCAGCATGTCGATCACCGTCGCGTTGGCCTGCGTGCCGCCCACCAGAAAAAACACGTCGGCATCGGGGGCCTGGCAGGCCTCGCGAATAAGGTGCTTGGCACGCTCGGTATGTGCATCGGTACCGTAGCCGGGCTGCGGTTCCATATTGGTGTCGACGAGCGCCTGCAGCACTGCCGGGTGTGCGCCGTGGGAATAATCGTTGTTAAACGCGAGCATGGCAATCCTCTCTAGCCGGGCACGGGCCCGATGATTCAAACGGAGCTATTGTACGCCGTTGGGATAGGCAATACGCGCGGCAAGGCACTCAAGCGCCAGCACCAGGGCAAAGCCGCAGCTCACGTCACTCAAAAAATGCGCTCCGATCACGATGCGGCCAAAGGCGACGAGCGCCGCGACCACAGCCGCCGTCCAAAAGACCACCCGGCGGCGCGACGGCTTTTCCTTAAAGGCCGCTGCGGGAAGCCCGGCGAGCATCAGGCCAATCGCCGCATGCGCGGTGTGTCCACTCGCGAACGACTTAAAGCCGTCCTTGATTACGCCGGCGGCGATATAGCTCCACTTGTCGGGGTTGCCAATCACCCACCACGGCTGAAAATTGAGCCCCGGCGTGACCTCGATCACGCGCATGCGCGGACGCGACCACAGCGGCTTGACGATCACGTTGAGGATAATGGCCTGAGCGACCCACACGGCAAGCACCATCAACGCCCAGTGCGTGAGCTCGTCGGGCTCGGTCGTGCGCGTGAGGCGATAGACGATAAGGTTGGCGGCGATGACCAGCACAAACGTCAGCACCAACTGAACAGCGATGAGTTTGCCGCCAACTTTCAGGGACGAGACGATCTCGTAGCCGGCCAGGCCAACGTTGACGAGGATGCCAAGCACGGCGAGCCATTTGCTCCCTCTGGAATCGGGACGCACCGCGCGCACGAGCATAACGCCCGCGACGCTTGCCGTCAGCTCGAACGGCAGCTCGCCGGCGGCCTCGATAAGGCGACCGTACATGCTACCGATGTTGAACAGCGCGCTCGAGATCTGATAATCGAAGAAGCTGCCCGCGCCCAGACAAAGACACAGGACAACCGCGATAATGGCGACATCTTTCTTATAGATGTATCCGAACATGCTTTCCTTTCGATGGAGCCAGAGTGCCCAAATGGGGCGTTTGCAGCGTCGACCCGTTAGTCGTCGTCGCTCGCGCCCAGCTGTTGCAGCAGCATGAGCGCCGCGGTCACAGGGCCGGTGCCGTCGTTGGCGTCAAGGCCGCGGCCCAAGCCGCTGCCCGCACCGGCGCCTGCCTTGTAGGGTACCGACAGCTTGCGGCTCTTGGGGAAGTTCACCGCGCCATAGCGATTCTTGAACTCAAAGGCTACCTTCTTGGGAACGTCAACCCCCAGGAAGGTAATGCGCCCACCGCTGAGCGTGACGCTCTCGAGCCCCAGGCGCTCGCCGCGAATGCGGATGCGCGCGCGGTTGAACAGGTTGAGTCCCGCCAGCGGCAGCTCACCATGAGCGGCCTCGGTCTCCTCCTGCACCTCGTCGACACTCTCCAGGTCCTCAGCCGCCGCGAGCTTGCGGTACACGAGCACGCGCTGGTCCACCGCCGGCATGTACTCCTCGGACAAGAAGTAGTCGGCCGGCAGGTTAATGCCCACGCTCGCCGCCTCCACGCCGGCATCGTCATCGCCGCGCGCCTCGGCCACGGCCTGGCCCAGCATCTGCGTAAACAGATCAAAGCCCACGCTCGACAGGTTGCCGTGCTGCTCGGCGCCCATGAGCGAGCCGGCACCACGAATCTCCAGGTCACGCATGGCAATGCGCATGCCGCTGCCCAGGTCCTGGAACTCGGAAAGCGCGGTCAGGCGCGCCGTTGCCTCCTCGGTGAGCGGCAGCTCGCCCGGGAACATAAAGTACGCGTAGGCCTGCGTGGCAGAGCGGCCCACACGGCCCTTGAGCTGGTAGAGCTGCGCCAGGCCCAGGCGCTGCGAGTCCTCGATGATGAGCGTGTTGGCGGTCGCGTTGTCGATGCCGCTCTCCACGATGGTCGTGGCGATGAGCACGTCGATCTTTTTGGTCGCGAACTCGATCATCACGTCCTCGACCTCGCGCGGGCTCATCTTGCCGTGCGCCACACCCACGCGCGCCTCGGGCGCGGCCTCGTGCACGCGCGCCACGGCGTCGTCGATGGTCTTGACGCGGTTGGACACGTAGTACACCTGACCGCCGCGGCCCACCTCCAGGCGAATCGCCGCACTCACCACGTCGGGGTCGTACTCCCCCACGTGCACGATCACGGGACGACGCCCGGTCGGCGGCGTCGTGATCAGGCTCATGTCGCGCACGCCGCTCGTGGCCATCTGCATGGTTCGCGGAATCGGCGTTGCCGAAAGCGTGAGCACGTCAATCTGCTCACGCAGGTTCTTGAGCTGCTCCTTGTGCTGCACGCCAAAGCGCTGCTCCTCGTCGATGATCACCAGGCCCAGGTTCTTGGGGTTCACATCGGCCGAAAGCAGGCGGTGGGTGCCGATGAGCACATCGATCGTGCCCTCGGCAAACGCCTTGAGCGCGCGCTTCTGCTGCGCCGGGGTGCGGAAGCGGCTGAGCACTTCGACCTCGAGGCCAAACGGGGCAAAACGCTCAAAGAAGGTCTCGTAGTGTTGCTGGGCCAGAATGGTCGTGGGGCAGAGCACCATGACTTGGCGGCCGGAGTCCACGCACTTAAACGCCGCGCGCAGGGCAACCTCGGTCTTGCCGAAACCCACGTCGCCGCACAGCAGGCGGTCCATGGGCTTGGGCGCCTCCATGTCGGCCTTAATGTCGGCGATGGCCTCCAGCTGATCACGCGTCTCGTCGTAGGGAAAGCTCTCCTCCATCTCGATCTGCTCGGGCGTGTCGGGCGGGCAGGCGATGCCTGCGATCGACGAGCGGCGCGTATACAGGTCGACCAGGTCAAACGCCAGCTTTTTGGCGTTCTTGCGCGCCTTATTGGTGGCACGCGTCCAGTCGGCGGTATTGAGCCTGGTCAGGCGCGGCTTGTCACCGTCGGGACCGACGTATCGCGTGATGCGGTCGACCTGCTCGAGCGGCACGTAGAGCTTGTCGCCGTCGGCATATTCCAGCAAAAAGTAGTCGCGCTCCTTGCCACCCACTTCCTGGCGCGCGATCTCGCTAAAGAGCGCGATGCCGTGGGTGGCGTGCACCACGTAGTCTCCCGGCTTAAACGGGAAGGTGATCTGCGTAATGTCAACCTTGCGGCGGCTGCGGGCCCGGTTGGCGTCCATGCGGGCGTTGAGGTCGGCGATCGAGAACACGGCCAGGTTGGCATCGGGCACCACCACGCCCTGCGGCAGGGCAGCGTCCACAAAGGTCACGCGTCCGCGCGAGATGGTGGGCACGGCGACACCGGCGGCAGCCTGGGCAGCACCCGCCTCGAGCGAGCGGGCGTTAAGCGCGTCGGCGCGGCGCTCGCGAATTGCAGCATGGGCATCCTGGCGGGCAGCACGGTCGGCAGAATCCGCCGCTGCCACGCGCACGCGCTCGCCAATGACGCCGGCGTTTTCGGGTGCCGCGGTCAGCGACTCCTCAAAGGTAATGCCCTCGTCACCAAAGGTGAGCTCCATCGACTCGCGTGCACCACGGTCGGGAATGGCAAACACGCAGGCGTAGCGCTTGCCCACGACTTCCTGAATGCGCGTCATAAAACGGTTGTCCGAGCCTGCGATAGCAGGCTGCTCAATCTTGAGCTCTGCCGTAACCGCGCCGCCGGCACGGATGAGGCTCACATAGTTCAGGCGCTGCTGAGCACCAAAATCGAGCTGCTGAGCACGTACATACAGGCCATCCAGTCGGTCAATCCCCGCCTCGCCGGCACGGGCCTCGATATCCTCGTAGGCGCGCAGACAGTCGTCGAACAGCGAGCGCGGCTCGGACAGGACCACGAGCGCCTTGCCGCTCACGTGTGCCAGCGGGCTTACGGTCTGGCCGTACATCACCGGCAAAAAGCGGTCGAGCTCGGGCGTGACGATGCGTGCATCCACCATCTCGAGCAGCGCCGCCAGTTTGCTATCGTCCTGGCTGGCGCGATAGAGCGCCACATGCATGTTGTGGACCGCCTCGTCGGTGAGCGCCAGCTCGCGGCACGGGAAGATCTCGATACTATCCTCGTTGCCGATGGTCTGCCCCGTTGAGCTCACCATACGGCGGATGCGATCGATCTCGTCGCCAAAAAACTCGATGCGCACGGGCGCCTTTTCCTGTGCGGGGAACACCTCGACGGTGTCGCCGTGCACGCGGAACAGGCCGGGCGCGTCGGCGGCGCCGGCATTGGTGTAGCCCATGCCCACCAGACGCTGCGGCACCTCGTCAAAAGGAATCTCCTCGCCCACCGCAAAGGTCGTGGACTCCCAGTAGCGGCTCTCGACTGGCGGCACGCAGCGCAGCAGCGCGCGGGCCGAGGCAACCATGATGCAGTTGTCCCCGCGCACGATGCGTCCCAGGGCCTCGCAGCGCTGCGCTACCACGGCGTCGTCGGGCGCCTGCTCGCGCCACGGATAATCCTTGCGCTCAGGAAAACGGCACACATGCGCCAGGCCCACGTAGGCGGCAAGGCTACGAGCGGCGCGATCGGCCGCATCCTCGCCACTCACAACGTAGACCGTGGGGCGCGGGCGGCGCGCA
>USDE01000001.1 GCA_900553345.1 uncultured Collinsella sp. | reverse complement strand
CGGATAGTCCGAGACCGGCGTGCGTTTGCCGTAGCCACGCTCGGTAATGACGAACAGGTCGCCGTTACCGTTGGTAATCTCCATACCAAGAACGCTCACGCCTTCCTTCATGCCAATACCGCGGACGCCGCTGGTATCGCGGCCGGTGGCGCGCACCTGGTCCTCGGGGAACATAATCGCCTTGCCCGCGGTGGTTGCCATGATGATCTTGTCACCCTCGCGCACGCGGCGTACAGCGAGCAGTGCGTCGTCGTCCCTCAGGTTGATGGCGATCAGGCCGTCGCGGCGGCTACGGTCGTAGGCGCTCATCACGGTCTTCTTGACCATGCCACTCTTGGTGGCAAACATCAGGTACTCGTCGGCGGGGAACTCGCGGCAGCTGATGACGCTCGCGATCTTCTCGCCCTCCTCGAAAGGCAGCAGGTTGACGATCGCGGTGCCGCGCGCCTGGCGCGTGCCAACCGGCAGCTCGTGCACCTTCAGGCGATAGACCTTGCCCTTGCTCGAGAAGAACAGCACGTACTCGTGTGTGGATGCGATAAACATCTCGTCGATAACGTCGTCCTCTTTAAGGTTGACGCCCGACACGCCCTTGCCGCCACGCTTTTGGGCGCGATAGGCGGCCACCGGGATGCGCTTGACGTAGCCGGTGTGGGTGATGGTCACGACCATGTCCTCGTCGGCAATCAGATCTTCGACGTCCAGGTCCTTCTCGACATGGCTGATCTCGGTGCGGCGCTTGTCGCCGAACTTCTTGGAAATCTCGCGCATCTCTTCCTTGATGACGCCCAGGATTTTCTCCTCGTGCGCCAACAGGTCCTCGTAGTAGGCGATGGCGCGGCGCAAGCCGTCCAGCTCTTCCTGAATCTTGTCACGCTCCAGGCCGGTCAGGCGGCGCAGCTTCATCTCGAGGATGGCCGTGGTCTGCTCGGGCGTAAAGCCAAAACGCTCGATCAGGCGGCTGCTGGCCTCAGAGTCGGTCTGCGAGGAGCGGATGATGCTGATGACCTCGTCGATATGGTCGAGAGCCATCAGGTAGCCCTCGAGGATATGGGCACGCGCCTGTGCCTTCTTGAGGTCAAAGCGGGTGCGGCGGGTGACGACGTCGACCTGGTGGTCGATGTAGTGCTGCAGCATCTCGCGCAGGCTCAGGCATTTGGGAACGCCGTTGACAAGCGCCAGGTTGTTGGCACCAAAGGTCGTCTGCAGCGAGGTGTACTTGTACAGGTTGTTGAGCACGACCTGAGGGATAACGCCCTTCTTGAGCTCGATGACCAGACGGATACCCTTCTGGTTGGATTCATCGCGCATATCCGAGATACCCTCGATGCGCTTGTCATTGACGAGCTGGGCGATTTTCTCCTGCAGGGTGCCCTTGTTGACCATGTAGGGAATCTCGGTAAAGACCAGGCGGCTGCGGCCGGTCTTGGTGGATTCCACGTGGGCCTTGGCGCGCACGGTAATGGAGCCGCGGCCGGTCTCGTAGCTCTGCCTAATGCCGGCGCTACCCATGATGATGGCACCGGTGGGGAAGTCCGGACCGGGCATGATCTGCATGAGCTCGTCGACGGTGGCGTCGGGGTTGTCGATCAGGTAGCAGGTGGCCTCGATCGCCTCGGTGAGGTTATGCGGGGCGATGTTGGTGGCCATGCCGACGGCGATACCCTGGCTGCCGTTGACCAGCAGGTTGGGGAAGCGCGCAGGCAGCGCCTGGGGCTCGGCGAGCGACTCGTCGTAGTTGGGCTGCCAGTCGACGGTGTCCTTCTGCAGGTCACGCAAGAGCTCCATGGCGGGCTTCGCCAGGCGGCTCTCGGTGTAACGCATGGCGGCGGCGCCGTCGCCGTCGATGTTGCCGAAGTTGCCGTGACCGTCAATGAGCGGCGTGCGCATGGAGAACCACTGCGCCAGGCGGACCATGGCCTCATAGACCGCGGAGTCGCCGTGCGGATGGTACTTACCGATAACTTCGCCGACCGTCCAGGCCGACTTCTTGTGCGGACGGTTGGGGTAGATGCCGCTCTCGTTCATTGCGTACAGGATGCGACGGTGCACCGGCTTTAAGCCATCGCGCACGTCCGGCAGGGCGCGCGCCGTGATGACCGACATCGAGTACTCGATGAACGACTGCTTCATCTCGCGGCCGAACTCTGAAATCTGGAGCTGGCCGCCGTTTATATCCTCGCCGGCCGAGGCACCACGATCGACTTCGCCAAAGCTCTCCTCGAGCTCACCGTCGTCATCCTCTTCCTCATCATCGGTATCGGGGTTATAGGCGTCCGGGTCGCCGTCCTCGCCCTGCTCGGCGCGGGCAAGCAGGCGCTTCAGATCGTCGGGCATGCCGGCGTCGCCGGCCTCGTCCATGCCCTCGTTATTGTTGATATCGTCTGCCACGTTACCTCCTCATGGTTTGCGTGGTCTATTAGTTCCCTACCACGGAGACGGCTTTTCCAGGTGCCGCAGATTCGCTCGAAAGAGGAGGGAAGCGTACTTGGGTACGCGACCGACGATTGAGGGCGAAGGTGCGGTGGCTGGGAAAGCCGAACAGGTTAGGCATCTAAGAAGCGTGCGTCATGCGCATGTTTTTCAATGTACTCGCGGCGATAGCCGACCTCGGAGCCCATCAGTTCGCGCACGGCGCGGTCCGCCACCACGGCGTCTTCGATCGACACGCGCTGCAGAATGCGGGTCTTGGGGTCCATCGTCGTCGAGGCAAGCTGCTTGGGGTCCATCTCGCCCAGACCCTTGTAGCGCTGGACGGTGTAGCCCTTGCGCTTCTTAGTGATCTTGCCGTCCTTGGCCTTACCGTCCTCGTCGTTGTCGTCGGGGTTCAGCCCCAGGCTCTGGATGGTGTCGCGCAGGATCTCGTCTTCGGGCTGGCGGCCGTTGGGATACACGTAGTGAATCTTGTTGCGCACCTTGATGCCAAAGATGGGCGGGCAAGCGACGTAAACGTAGCCGGCATCAATCAACGGGCGCATGTACTTGTAGAAGAACGTCAGCAGTAGGATGCGGATATGCGCACCGTCGACGTCTGCATCGGTCATGATGATGATCTTGTGGTAGCGCGCCTTGGTGATATCAAAGTCGCCGCCGTCGCCGGCGCTCGTCGTGACGCCGCAGCCGATCGCAGTGATGAGTGACTGGATGGTGTCGCTCGAGAACGCACGATGATCGCCCACGCGCTCGACGTTCAAAATCTTGCCGCGCAGGGGTAGGATCGCCTGGATGTCTCGGCGACGGCCGTCCTTGGCCGAGCCGCCTGCCGAGTCGCCCTCTACGATAAAGAGCTCAGTCAACTCGGCGTCGCGCACCGAACAGTCGGCGAGCTTGCCGGGCAGCGACGCCGTCTCGAGCAGGCTCTTGCGGCGGGTCGCCTCGCGCGCCTTACGGGCGGCGTTGCGCGCCTTGCAGGCCTGTTGGGCTTTCTTGACGATCTCGCGAGCGGGCCTGGGATGCTCCTCGAGGTAATCGGCAAGGCCGTCGGTCACGATCTTGAGCGTCAGCGCGCGCATATAGGAGCTGCCGAGCTTGGCCTTGGTCTGGCCCTCAAACTGCGGATCGGGCAGTTTGACCGAGATAACGGCCGATAGGCCCTCGCGCACATCGTCGCCGGTCAGGTTGGCGTCTTTTTCCTTGAGCAGATTCTGCTTGCGAGCGTAGTCGTTGATCACGCGGGTGAGCGCGGTGCGGAAGCCCTCAAGGTGCATGCCGCCCTCGGGAGTGTAGATGTCGTTGGCAAACGACATGACGTTCTCGCCGTAGCCGCTATTCCACTGCAGGGAAACCTCGACCTCGCCCATCTTGGCCACGGGAGCGTCCGGGTCCGATTTGCCCTCGATGTAGATGGGCTCCTTAAAGGCCTCGGGGACGTCTTTGCCCTCGTTGAGGAACTTGACGAAGTCGATGATGCCGCCCTCGTAGCAAAACTCCTCCACGTGGGGAGTCGCCTCGCGCTCGTCGGCCAGCGCGATCTTGAGGTTCTTATTGAGGAACGCCGTCTCCTGCAGACGGTTGTGCAGCGTATCGAAATCGTAGATGCAGGTCTCGAAGATCTCGTCGTCGGGCCAGAAGGTGACGGTGGTGCCCGTCGAATCCGAGGTGCCCACGACCTCCATCTTCTTGACGGTCTTGCCGCGCGAGAACTCCATCTCGTAGGTGTTGCCGTCGCGACGAACCTGAACGACCACGCGCTTGGACAGTGCGTTGACGACGGAGATGCCAACGCCGTGCAGGCCGCCCGAGACCTTATAGGCCGAGTTATCGAACTTACCGCCGGCGTGCAAAATCGTCATGACGACCTCGAGCGTCGGGATCTTTTTAACAGGGTGCTCGTCGACGGGGATGCCGCGCCCGTTGTCGACGACCGTGATGGAGTTGTCGGCGTGGACCGTCACCTGGATCTCGGTGCAGAAACCGGCCATGGCCTCGTCGACGGAGTTGTCAACGATCTCCCACACCAGGTGATGTAGACCGCTGGCGCTCGTCGAGCCGATATACATGCCCGGGCGCTTACGAACGGCCTCGAGACCTTCGAGAATCTTAATCTCGCCGCCATCGTAATCGTTTTCGTTTGCCACACGTCCTCCTTCAGTCAAGAAAATGTGTACAGCCTTACTAGTCTATCGTAAAAAAATACCCTCGGGAACGAGGGTATTTGGCTCTACAAGGCCACCAGATGCGATTTAAGGCTCTTTTTTGCTTTGCACGCCCTTGGCCCACTCGGCACTGGCTCTCATGGCGTTCTCGAGGGCCTCGCGCAGTTTTTGGTCTTCGATGGGCGCCACTTGGCGCTCAATCTCGGTGCGCTCGGCATCGCTGAGGTCGGCGTGTGGGGCCGGCGGGCGCTCGGTCGTCGCTGGGCGAAGGCGCTCCTTGGCGGCGGGCGGCGTGTGACCGGGCGCGGTGGTTTTGAACACCAGGCCGTCCACATGCGCACCGGCGCGCTCCATGCGCGCGCGGATGATCTCGCGCAACAACGTCATTTCCTGCGTCCACGAGGGCGAGTCGAGATATACCAGCAGCTCATTGGACTCGGGCAGGTAGCGCAGGCCCGTCACATGCCGCCCCTCGCGCGTGCCCGAGCACACCGCGTTCCACGCGCGATAGACCGCGCGCGACTCCTCGGCGGCCTCCATCTGCGCACGGCGCTCAGGGGTCGCAGCCGCCAGGATGCGCTGGCGCTCTGCGTTCAAAAAGCCACTGAAGGCGACCGTTTCGCTCTCGCGCTCGTAATTAGCACGTCTCACCCATGCTCACCACCTTGGCTCGATCAAGCAGGTCATCGGTAAAGTACCCCAGGTTGGTCGTGGTTATGACCGTTTGGATATCATCGCCGATCAGCCGCAGGAAAGCACCGCGACGCTCGCCGTCGAGCTCGCTCATCACGTCGTCTAAAAGCAGCAGCGGGGCGGTGCCCAGGACATCGCGAGCCACGGCCACCTCGGCCACCTTCCAGGACAGTACCAACGTTCGCTGCTGTCCTTGGCTGGCAAATGAACGGGCGGAGCGACCCGCAACGGTAAACTCAATCTCGTCGCGATGCGGTCCCACCAGCGTCACGCCGCGGCGAATTTCCTCGTCGGCGTGCCCATCAAGGGCAGCCAGCATGCGCTCGTACGCCCAGCCCTTCAGCTCTTCGCGATCCTCGACCTGGGGCAAATCCCCCAGCGTGGACGCATAGGACACGTTGGCGGCTTCACCGGACGCCACTTGCCCGTAGGCAGCACGCACATGGCCCGCCAGCCGGTCGAGCAGGGCCAACCGGTGCACGAGCAGAGCCGCGCCCGCGCGGGCAATCGAATCGTTCCACGCGCCGAGCATCTCGCGGCAACACCAGGCCTCCTTGAGCAAGGCGTTACGCTGGGTCACGCAGCGACCATAGGTGCTCGCAAGATCGGCATAGCGTGCGCTCAGTTGCATGCCAAAGTCGTCGAGGGCGGCGCGGCGCACACTGGCGCCTCGCTTAACCATGTCCAGATGGTCGGGGCAAAACAGCACGCTCGGCAGAACCCCGCGCACACCGGCGGCAGAGCATCTCTTGCCGTTGCGGCTAAACGAGCGTTTACCGTCCTCCGCGCTCAATCCCATATCAAGTACGCGGCCGTCGCCCTCGAGCCTCAGCTCGATCTTGCACGAGCCCACGCCATCATGGACGAGCTCGGCTGCGGTCGGATGCCTAAACGAGGCGCCGCTCGTCAGCAGCTGCAGCGCCTCTATGAGATTGGTCTTTCCCGCCGCGTTGGGTCCCGCAAGTATCGTCACGCCCTCGTCCAGGGCAAGACGATAGCTCTCGAAACTGCGGTAGTGCGCGACGGAAAGATCGCGGGCGAACATGGTCATGGCGCAGCGCTAGATGCGAACCGGCATGACCAGGTACAGGTAGTTGATCTTGTCGTAGGACTTGAAGATGCCCGCCTGCGAGTAGCTCTTGAGCTCCAGCGTAATCTCCTTCTCCTTGGACAGGGCATTGAGGCAGCCGAAGATGTAGTGGTAGTTGAAGGCGATGGTACCCGACTCGCCCTCGGCCTCGACATCGATCGTCTCCTGCGCAAGGTCCTGGTCATTGGAGATGGAGGACAGGCCCATCTGCCCGTTCTCGACATCGATCTCGAACTTGACGGCGGGGTTGGCGCTCGCGATAACGGCCACGCGCTTGAGGGCGGCGTTAAAGGCGGCGACGTCGATCTTGACGCTCGTCACGCACGAATCGGGGATGAGCTGCTTGTAGTTGGGGTACACGCCCTCGATGCGGCGTGACACGTAGGTGGTGTTGCCGGCCTCGAAGACGACCTGGGTGTCGGTAGCCCCGATCATGATGGTCGCCTGGCTGGCCATGATGTTCAGTGCGTCGTTAAAGGCGTCAGCCGGAACGTTGAGCTCAAAGGAGCCTTCGAGGGTCGAGGTCTCGACCTGCGTATCGCACACGGCCAAACGAAAGGAATCGGTCGCCACCAGGCGCACGGTGTTGTTCTCGACCTTCATGTGCACGCCGCCTAGGATGGGGCGGGCCTTGTCGGTCGAGGTGACGCGCCACACGCGGCCGACCATTTCGGACAAGACATCGGTCGGCAGTTCCACGGCACTCTCGATGGCATAGGCCGGAAACTCGGGGAAGTCATTGGCATCGAGCGTGTTCAGCCTAAAAGAGCTCTTCTCGCAACCAATCAGCACCTGGCGCTCGGACAGCTCAAAGGTGACCGGGGCATCGGGGAGGGTCTTGGTGATATTGGAGAGCATCTTACAGGGGATAACCATCTCGCCCTCTTCTTCGACATGCGCCGCGATGCGATGACGGATCGAGATGGTGTAGTTAGAGGTCTGGAATTCCAAGATGCCGTCTTGGGCCTTAACGAGCACGCCCGACAGGATGGGGAGGGTGGATGCCGAAGCGACACCCTTCATAACGACGCCGATGGCTTGTGTAAGCGAGCTCTGGCTGACGGTGAACTTCATCTTTTAATACCTTTCTATAGATATAAATATCTTAATAATAGTAATAGCACTGACGAAACTGTTGATTACTCCCAAAGACGCAGGTCAGACCCAGAAAGAGAATCGACAGCAACCTGTGTGCAACAGGGGTGGTTTTCCACGTTCAAAACCTGCGCAAAACTTTTCATCACCGCAGGTTGGGTTTTAGACACCTTATGCCCGTGGTTTCGACAAGTTTTCAACAGGTGTCTCTATTTCCCTACGAACGCAGTGTAATTTTATCGCGCAGCGATTTGAGGTCTTCGGTGACGGTGCGGTCTTCCTGGATCATCTTCTGGACCTTTTTGTAGCTCGTGCTGACGGTCGAGTGGTTGCGGTTGCCAAATTCGGCGCCCACCGCCGTGGTCGTCATCTCGCACATCTCGATGGCCAGGTAGATGGCGATATGGCGTGCTTTGGCGATATTGGCGTTGCGACGCGGGCCGATGAGCTCCTC
The DNA here is from genome assembly GCA_900553345.1 of uncultured Collinsella sp. GTDB lineage: Bacteria > Actinomycetota > Coriobacteriia > Coriobacteriales > Coriobacteriaceae > Collinsella. Next base: position 16,842 of record USDE01000001.1, on the reverse strand, counting down.
GTGCGTCACGCCGTACTGCTCTTCGATGACGGACTGAACCGTCTGGACGTTGATCTTTTTGGCCGATGTGTCGAAGTACTGGCTGGCGATGGCGTCGATATCGTCAAAGGTGAGCTCTCCGCCCTCGCGCTCGCGGTCGCCCGCCTCGCCGGCGCAGCGCTCGCAAAAGCTCTCGAGTTCGCGGATGTTGGTGCCCGAGACCTCGGCCATGTGTTTAAAGTGCTCGTCGGTCAGGTGCCCTCCGTCGCCCCCATAGGCCGCCAGCAGCGAGTCGTCGCCCGCCTCTGGAGCGGCGACGATGGTGTTCTCGTAATAGCGCTGCAAGATCTTGTATTTCATCTCGTAGCTGGGCTCTGCGACCAGGCAGAGCATGCCGGCGTTGAAGCGGCTGGTCAGACGCTCGTCCATACTCAGGTCCTTGGGGGCGCGGTCTGCCGCGATGACGACCTTCTTGTTGTTGCGGATGAACTCGTCCATGAGCTGGAAAAAGTAGTCCACGCTCGCGCGCTTGCCGATGATGTTTTGGATGTCATCGATGATGAGCACGTCCACGCCGTGGTACGCCTGCATGATGGGGGCGTTGCTCTTCTTTTGGCGGTCGAACTCGGTCATCAGGTCGTCCAGATATGCCTGGGAGTTTGCATACTTGACCTTGATCTCGGGAGATTTCTCGGCGAGCTCATTTTTGATGGCGAGCAGCAGGTGGGTTTTACCCAGCCCCGATTTGCCGTAGATGAACAGTGACGTGCACGTGCCGCGCTCGTCCGCCAGGGCGGCAAACTTGAGTGCCGAGCGATAGGCGTGGCTGTTCTCGGGCCCGTAGACAAAGTTCTCAAAGGTGAATTTTGAGTTTGCGGCGAGCGGGGCACCGTCTGTGTTCTGCTCCGCCGGCACGGTTGGTGCTGGCATGGGTGAAGCGGGGGTCGCAGCTTGCGTGGATTTGGTCGGCGCTCCGCCCTTCATCTGGTTCATCATGCGACGAAAATCGTCGGCCGAGAGCGTGTTCTTGATTGCAATGCCCGAATCCGCGCCCGCCGCTGCGTCGTGAGCGATGGGCATGTGCGTGACGGGTGCGCTCGTTGACGTCGCCGCCGCGGTCGGCAACGGTGCCATGGTTTCACGGGAAACATCGCTGTGCTGGTGCTCGATTGTCGGCACGTCGTCTGCGGAGGCCGGCACCGACGGGGAAGCGGCGGGAGCCGTGGCGGGCGCCGTCGCGGCAGTGGATTCCGTCGCGGCGCCTTGCGGTGCCACGATGTCGAGCGCAATCGGTGCAAAGGCGATTTCTTCCAGATAAGCCTCAATAGTCGGCTGATGCTTTTTGAGCTGCGCGATGGCAAAGCGCGAGGGGGCCTCGATCGTGAGCGTATCTTCGGTCAGGCTTATGGCGCGCGATTGCCCCAGCATGTTGATGAGGCGTGCATCTTGGCCGTCGCGCTGGCAAAAGGCGATGGCATCCCCCAGGATGATGCTTGCTTCCTCGTCCACTGTCTCTCCCGTTCTTTAGCTCTGAGCTCGCACGCGAGCGGCGCCGAGTTCGGTCAGATGGTATTTCTGGCCATGCTTGATGACCAAGCCGGCCTGCGCCAAGTCATTGAGCGTGCGTGACCAAGTGGGGGCCGAGTTTCCAAATGCCCTCGCCAGATCGGTTGCACCGCACGCTTGATTTTGCGCCAGATAGCCCAGCGCGGCGTTGCCGCGATCGCTTACGAACACGTCCGGTTGTGGCTGTGCATACTGATTTGCTGCATTAGGATACATCATTTGAGCTGCTGGTTGTTGAGAACTCTGCATTGGCGGCATTTGCTGTTGAAAACTTTGAGGCCACTGTTGGTAAGGCTGCGGAGGCGTCTGCTGGGCCCAGGGGTTGTACTGCTGCTGCTGCGGCATCTGCTGGTACGGCTGCTGATATCCCTGCTGGTACTGCTGCGGGAACTGCTGGCCATACCCCAGTGGCGGCATCTGCTGATATGGATATCCCTGTTGGTACGGCTGATAGCCCATTTGCTGGCCACCCGGCGCCCCCGTCGCCTGCTGCATTGCTGCTGCATCCTGATCAGCCAGCGGCATGGCCTCTGGCATGTTTGGCGGCATCGACATAGATGCCGCCTGGGGCTCTTGTGTGGGAAGCATTCCGGGCTGCTGCATCTGCCCCACGGGGGGCTGCATCTGCTGCGTTGCCATGGGCTGCTGCGCAAAAGCTCCCGGCAGGGGATATGTGGGCTGCTCCGTCTCGGGCCGCACGGCAGCACCGCGTCCGCCGGCACGCTCGATTTCCTGCACGCGTTTAGGGTTCAGGCTTACCGTAACCACGGTGCCGTTGCCCATGTTGTCCTCGATGGATACGGCACCGCCGGCGTTTTCCAAATACTCCTGCACCATGGGAAACCCTGCTCCGGTTCCACGGATATAGCGCTTCATCTTGCTGTTTGCGCTGGTAACGCCAAAGTCGAAAGCGCGTTCCTTGTCGTCGATGCCGGGTCCTTGGTCAGCAAAGCGGATGGTGTCTCCGCCGTCCAGAATCGAGATGATGGGCTCTGCAAAGTGTGCGTGGATAAAGTTTTCGACAATCTCGCGGATGACCATGAGCGAGATATGGCCACCTTGTTCTTTCATGCACTGGTAGACGGTGTTGGTCGTCTCTTCCAAATACGTGCGGACATCTTGCGGATCAATGACGATCACACGCGGTGTCGACAGCATGTCGTCATAGACGGCGATGCGCGCGGCGTACATGGCTTTTGGCGCCTGCGTTGTCGTCTGTTCACCTTCGTCACGCTCTTCGCGCACGCCGGTGATGTGCTCGTTGTCGGGTGCCGGGTCTCCGGAATCGACCATGGTGTAAAAGTCGTCAGACATGCCGCTCGCAATCTTCCAAAAGGTTTCGAACAAATAGTAGCTCACCGTGCAATGTTTCTCATCTTTCGACAAACTTTCAAAACCTGTTGAAAACTTTGGAAAACGGACGAAAAGTTCTCAACATTGCCAACATGACCTGTTGAAAACTCGATGAAATATCGTGAAAAGTTGTCATGCACCGCTAAATCGAGCTTGGCTTATGGGGGAACCGTGTGAACTGCGCAACCTTTTACCTTTGATTTCTTGACATTTGAACATTGATTTCCCTACAATCTTCAAGCTCACGTGTCTATATCTGCGTCCGCGTCCCCGCGGACACTCGAAATGCAGCAGGAGGAACTTAAGATGAAGCGTACGTATCAGCCTAATAAGCGTAAGCGTGCCAAGACCCATGGCTTCCGTGCCCGTATGGCCACTAAGGGTGGTCGTGCCGTGCTCGCCCGTCGTCGTGCCAAGGGCCGCAAGCGTCTCACTGTCTAGCAGCGATACACACATCTCGCATGAAGACTATTAAGTCTCGGCAAGATTTCGAGCATGTGTTCAGTCAGGGGCGTCGTTTCAATCACCCTCTGATTCGAATGACCATATGTGAATCGGTTGGCGAAGGCGACTCCGGAAGGGTCGCCTTCGTTGGTGCTAAGCGACTCGGTTGTGCCGTCGTGCGCAACCGATCTAAGCGTGTGATGCGCGAGGCCGCCCGCAGCTGCGGATTTCCCGTTGCGGGTTATGACATCATCTTGTTTGCAACTCCCAAGACGAGGGTTTCCTCGCCGCAGGAGATGGACAAGGCGTTGCGTTCGCTTATGAAGCGCGCCGGCGTTGCCGGGGAGGAGCGATGAGCAATCACGTTTTGCGACGTGTTGCCATCGCTCCTATTCGCATATATCAACAGGTTATTTCGCCCTTATTGCCTGACGCCTGCATTTATTACCCAACGTGCTCGCAATACGCCGTCCAGGCGATTGAGAAGCACGGTGTTTTGAGAGGCTGCTGGCTTGCCGTGAGGCGCATCGCTCGCTGCAATCCCCTGCACGTCGGCGGTTATGACCCTGTGCCCTAGCGGGCACTCGCTATCGGAGGAAAACTTACATGTGGGATTGGATCGTTAACATCCTTTTCGAGCTGCTCAAGCTCATCCAGACCTTTGCGGTCGACTGGGGCCTGTCCATCATCATCCTGGTGGTCATCATCCGTCTGCTGCTGACGCCGCTCATGCTCAAGTCGACCAAGTCGACGGCTCGCATGCAGGTGCTGCAGCCCAAGATGCTCGAGATCCAGGAGCGCTATGCCGACGATCCCCAGCGTCAGGCCGAGGAGATGCAGAAGTTCTACAGCGAGAACAAGTTCAACCCCATGGCTGGCTGCCTGCCGCTGCTGATTCAGATGCCTATCCTGTTCGCTCTGTTTACATTGCTGCGCAACCTGCCGCAGTACTTTAACGACGGCACGTTCTCGTTCTTCAACATCCTGCCCGACCTGACCACCACGCCGAGCGCTTCCTTTGCCGATGGCTTTATGGTTGCACTGCCTGCGCTGGTTTGCCTGATCCTGTTCGCCGTCCTGACCCTGATTCCGCAGCTCTATATGTCGCGCAACCAGACCGGCCAGCAGGCTCAGAGCATGCGTATGATGGCCGTTGTCATGACGGTCATGATGCTTTGGATGGGCTGGAGCCTTCCCGTTGGTGTTCTGCTGTACTACGACGTCTCGTCTGCTTGGCAGGTTATCCAGCAGATTTTTGTGACGCAGAAGGTCATCGACAAGGCGAAGGCCGATGAGGAGGAGCGTCTTAAGAACGCTCCGCTGCAGGTTGAGGTCACTCGTCGAGAGAAGAAGCCGCGCCCGCACAAGAAGAAGTAACGGGATATCAATCTTATTTAGGTACCTAACTTTTGGAGTACGTTATGTCTGAAGAGATCATCGAGGATATGCTTGAGGAGGTTGCCCCGCAGGTCGCGGGCGATTATCCCGAGATTGCACAGCGCTACAAGGCTGGTGAAGAGCTGACCGATGAGGAGCTCGACACCATTGCCGATGTTGCGATTTCCATCCTGCGTTCCATCCTTTCGCACTTCGATGCCGCCAACTCTCCTATCGATGAGTATGAGGGCGACGAGGGTGAGCTGATTTTGGATGTAACGGCTCCCGACCTTGCTGTTCTCATTGGCCGTCATGGTCGCACCCTTGATGCCCTTCAGGTTATGTTCTCTTTGCTGGTGAGCCGCAAACTTGGCTTTAGGTATCCGGTTGTAGTGGACGTAGAGGGATACAAGAGTCGCCGTCAGGACAAGGTTGCTTCCATGGCTCAGTCTGCTGCCGAGCGTGCCATCCGCACTCATAAGAGTGTTTCGCTTCCGCCCATGAATGCCTACGAGCGTCGACTGGTTCACATTGCACTTCGTGGCAATGATGCCGTCGATACTCATTCTGAGGGTTCTGACCCTGATCGCCATGTGGTGATTGTTGCTCGATAATCTTCTCGAGCTTATGCTAAGGGGACGTGGTTTCCACGTCCCCTTTTTTTGTCAAAAGTTCTCGATATACTGATTTTTGTCAGAAAGGAGCTTTCGTTGTTAGTACTTACTGATCAGCAGGCTGACGAGATGTTGAGTCGTCTAACTTCCTATTGCAAAGAGTATTCCTTGAGCGTAACTGATGCTGAGCTGAGGAAATGTATCCAGCATTTGGATTTGGTTCTGGAAACAAATAAGACAACCAATCTCACTCGTATTCTTAACGTTGAAGATGCTGCGGTACTTCATATCCTCGACTCACTTGTTTTGCTTCCTTATGTCAATAAGGCTCCTGATGGAGCTTTGCTCGATATGGGAACAGGCGCAGGCTTCCCTGGTATTCCATTAACGATAACCACGCATCGTAAAGCTACTTATATTGACTCTGTTGGCAAAAAGGTTGATGCTGTCAATTCTTTTGTTCATGCTCTCGGATTGAAATATGGTCATGCAATCCATGATCGTCTTGAAGAATATGCTCGAAGCCATAAGAAGCAGTTCTCTGTCGTAACCGCCCGCGCGCTGGCCCCTCTACCGATTCTTGTTGAGTATGCGGCCCCGTATCTCAAAGATGGAGGGTTATTTGTTATCACGAAGGGCAATCCATCGGATGAGGAGCTTGCTTCCGGCATGTCAGCAGCTAAGATCTGCGGCTTCACTTTGCTTCTGAATGACACAATCGATTTGCCTGAGGGCCTGGGCCATAGGGAGTTCATTGTTCTTAAGAAGAGTCATCCGGCTTCCGTTTCATTGCCTCGTGCAAATGGCATGGCAAAGAAGAATCCGCTTGCCTAGATGTTTCACGTGAAACATAATGGATACTAACAACTTGCAGTGTTTCACGTGAAACATGGCGGTTGATTTCGAATCGGAATGTTTCACGTGAAACATCCTCCGTTTGACAGCTTTAATACACACCAGGAGGGACCGTGGGATTTCGCGACGTTAAGCGTTCTAAGAGCGCAAAAGACACGCGTATTATTGCAATCATCAATCAAAAAGGCGGCGTCGGTAAGTCAACGACGGCTGTAAACCTTGCAGCAGCACTGGGTGAGCAGGGTCGCAAGACACTAATTGTCGATTTTGATCCGCAGGGAAACAGCACCAGTGGATTCGGAATTGAAAAAGAAGACCTTGATAAGTGCATCTATGATGCATTGCTGAATGACGTGCCGGCAGAATCGCTTGTTCTTGATACAAATTGCAAAAAGGTATTCGTTATTCCGGCGACAATTCAGCTTGCAGGTGCCGAAATTGAGCTCGTAAGCGCAATTGCTCGTGAAACCCGCCTCAAAGATTTGCTTGAGCCGATTCAGGATGAGTTCGATTTTATATTCATCGACTGTCCCCCTTCGCTCGGCCTGCTTACCATCAATGCTTTGACCGCAGCAGATAGCGTCTTGATTCCGATCCAGTGCGAGTATTACGCACTCGAGGGCGTTACAAAGCTGCTTGAGTCAATGAAGATGGTCAAATCACGTCTGAATAAGGGTTTAGACACCTATGGTGTGCTTATGACCATGTATGACTCGCGTACTTCTCTGTCGAATCAGGTTGTTGAGGAGGTTCAGTCGTACTTTGGTGATAAGGCTTTTAAGACTCTAATTCCCCGTACCGTAAAAATATCTGAGGCTCCGTCTTTTGGAGAGCCGGTAATTACCTATGCACCTCAAAATAAGGGTGCAAAAGCGTATATGAATCTTGCAAAAGAGGTGATCAAGCGTGCCTAGTGCAAAGAAACGTGGCGGATTAGGACGTGGACTCAATGCTTTGGTCTCAGAGGCCGAGTATGAGACTGGTGGTTCAGCTGCATCGGCTTCAAATGCCGCATCTGAAATAAAACTGCCTATTGAGGATATCGTTCCCAACCCTAATCAGCCGCGAATTCACTTTAATGAAACCGAACTTCGCGAGTTGAGCGAGTCAATACAAGAACATGGCGTTTTGCAACCGCTGTTGGTTCGCAAGCATGGAAATGGCTATGAGATTATTGCCGGTGAGCGTCGTTACCAGGCATCGAAACTCGCTGGCCTCGAAGAATTGCCGGTCATCATTAAGGAAGTTAATGATGAGGAGATGCTCGCTCTAGCACTTATCGAGAATCTTCAGCGTTCTGATTTGAATCCCGTCGAAGAGGCGAAGGGTTATCGTCAGCTCATTGATGCTAGTGGCATGACGCAGGAGGCATTATCAAAGGCTGTCAGTAAGTCTCGTTCTGCAATTACAAATTCACTTCGTTTGCTAGATCTTCCCGAAGTCGTACAGCAGATGATTTTCGAAGGCAAGCTTACAGCCGGTCATGCGAGAGCGATTCTAGCAGTTCCATATGAAGATGCCAGGATTCGACTTGCCGAGAAAGTTGTCGCTGAAGGTCTTTCCGTTAGGGCGACAGAAAATCTTGCTCCGTTGTTTTCTGCCGGAGAGACGCCAAGGACTCCGAGGCCAGCAACACCTCAGTCATTCAAAAAGGCAGCTCGTGTCCTTCGTCAAGTTTTTAACACGAATGTACGCGTAAAGAGCTCTCGTGGCAAGAACAAAATTGAAATCGAGTTCAAAGACGAAGAGGAGCTCTCCCGTATCCTTGGCGAAATGGTTCAATTTGAGCAGGAGGATCAGGATGAAGAATAAGGTTCTCGCGGTCGTTGCGTTGGCAACGACCGTCGTCGCTGGCGCTTTTGCAGGTTATAAGCTTGCGACAGATGATGAACTGCGTGGTCGACTGCTGCGCGGAGCTCAGGATATCGTCGATACATCCAAGAAGAAAATGGATGTGATGACCGAAGATGTTGCCATGCGTACTGCTCAGGTGACTAAGAATCCTAAGATTAACCAAGACTGGGTTAACCATCAATGGGAAAATGTTGGTTATTAGGTACCTAACAATTACTTGCCTGATTTGAAGGGGTCCTTGTCTGATTTGTGAGACAAGGACCCCTTATTTTGGCAATAAAACTATGCTTGCGTAAATCAAATCCAATAGTATAAAAAAATGAAACATCCCCGGTTGCATTATCTACAACCGGGGCTGTTCGATGTTTCACATGAAACGTTTTGGGATGCGACTCCCCTATGCGTTCTTCTGAACTTTGAAGCGCTGCTTCAGCTGTCCGCAGGCGGCGTCAATATCATTGCCGCGAGAATTACGGATCGTGGTCTCGATGCCACGAGACTCAAGGCGGCGCTGAAGATCCTCAACCTTATGAATCGGCGACGGCTTGAGCGGGCTGCCCTCGATGTCGTTAAGCTGAATCAGGTTAACGTGGCACAGCGTTCCCTCGCAGAAGTCGCAGAGCGCCTGCATCTCGGGATTCGTATCGTTGACGCCTTCGATCATGGCGTACTCATAGGTCGGGCGGCGCCCCGTCTTCTCGGTGTAGAGCTGAAGCGCCTCGTGAAGGCGGAGCAGCGTGTACTTCTTAACACCGGGCATGAGCTTATTGCGCGTCGACTGGATGGCGGAATGCAGAGAAACAGCAAGCGTGAACTGCTCGGGGATGTCGGCAAATTTGCGAATACCAGGAATAACACCACTGGTGGAGACAGTAAGGTGGCGGGCTCCAATACCGATGCCGTCGGGATCGTTAAGGATGCGCAGTGCCTTGAGAACCTCGTCATAGTTAGCAAAGGGCTCGCCCTGACCCATGAAAACGACGCTTGTGGCACGCTCGCCAAAGTCGTTGGAGACATGAAGTACCTGGTCAACGATCTCTTGGGCGGTCAGCGAGCGCTTGAGGCCGTTGAGGCCGGTAGCACAAAAAGCACAGCCCATGCCGCAGCCTGCCTGGGTGGAAACGCAGACGGAAAGCTTGTTACGACGGGGCATGCCTACGGTTTCGACGGAAATGCCGTCGTGGTACTCAAGCAGATACTTACGAGAGCCATCTTTGGATACCTGCTTGGTGAGCTCAGTCGGCGTGTCAAAGGCAAAAGCCTCTTTAAGCTGCTCGCGGAAAGCCTTGGGAAGGTTGGTCATATCGTCAAACGAACAAACGTTCTTCTCAAAGACCCATTCGATGAGTTGCTTGGCGCGGAAGGCGGGCTGGCCGAGTTCTGCCACGAGCTCGCGAATATCGTTTTGGCTCAAGTCGCGAATGTCCTGAGATTTAGTCCTGGGATTCATGGAAGCCTTTCGATTTTGGGGAAACGTAGAGGGTATCGCTACAATATGGTATCAGCTGCAGAAATTTTAGAGGAGGAGTCTGCCCATGCCGGGTAAAAGCCTAGAGAACATGCACGTAGCGGTCTTGGCGGGCGGTCATTCCGCTGAGCGCGAGATCTCGCTCAATTCGGGAAAGAACGTCGTGGTGGCCTTGAAGGAGGCCGGCTACACTTCGGTGGAGCTGCTCGACACGGCTGCCGATGATTTTATAGTAACCATGGCGACCGGCGGCTTTGACGTGGCGTTTATCGCCATGCACGGCGCCGGCGGTGAGGATGGTGCCATGCAGGGTGCCATGGAGACCCTGGGTATCCCCTACACGGCCTCGGGCGTGCTTGCCAGCGCCTGCGGTGCCGACAAGGAGGTCTCGAAGCTCCTGTACGCCAAGGCGGGCATCCCCGTTGCCCCCGGCCTTGCGCTCGAGGTGGGCGATGAAGTCGATATCGATCACATCGTCGAGGTTTGTGGCGAGCGCTGCTTTGTGAAGCCGGCCGTCAACGGTTCCAGCTATGGCATTTCCCTGGTCCATGAGCCCTCCGAGCTACCCGCGGCAATCGCCAAGGCGTTTGAGTTTGGCGACAAAGTGCTGGTCGAGAAGTGCATCGAGGGTACCGAGATCACCGTCGGCGTATACGGCGAGGATGACGTGCGCGCCCTGCCGATTGTTGAGATCCGTAAGCCCGAGGACTGCGAGTTCTACGATCTGGACGTGAAGTATGTCGACCCTACGGACATCCATCGCATTCCGGCGCAGATTTCGCCCGAGAACTACGCTCGTGCTCAGGAGCTCGCCTGTGCTGCCCATAAGGCACTCGGCTGCCTGGGTATCTCGCGCAGCGACTTTATCGTGAGCGAGGATGGCCCCGTCATCCTCGAGACCAACACGATTCCCGGCATGACCGATACGTCGCTGTATCCGGATGAGATTCGCCACACCGATGACATGACGTTCCCGCAGGTCTGTGACAGTCTGATTCGTATGGGACTTCGTCGAGCGGGCGTTGCATGCTAATCGAGGACGCTGTTTCGTCGGGAACGCCGCAGTTTGTCATCGATTCCTATGCCACGCTTGCCGAGCGCGCCAAAACCCAATCGTTTGGTCTCATCGAGGAAGATGTTATCGTCCTCGATACCGAGACCACGGGTCTTTCGGTGCAGGACAATGAACTGATTGAGATCTCGGCTGCCCGCCTTTCGGGCCGCGAGGTTGTCGATCGGTTTGATACCTTCGTGCATCCCAAGCAGCTGATTCCCGCCGAGATTACCGAACTCACGAGCATTACAAACGCCGATGTGGTGGATGCCCCATCGGCCGTCGAGGCCGTGGCCGCTCTCGCCGATTTTGTCGGCGGCTGCCCGGTGATTGCGCATAACGCCACCTTCGACCGTTCGTTTATCGAGTCGGTCAAGGGCGGTGTCAACGTCAGCGACATCTGGATCGATTCGCTGGCACTGTCGCGCATCGCACTTCCGCGCCTGGCCTCGCACAAGCTGTCTTTTATGGCCGACCTGTTTGGCTGCGACTCGGTGCCGCACCGCGCCAACGCCGATGTCGACGCCCTGTGTGGCGTGTGGCGTGTGTTGCTCGTGGCGCTCTCCGACTTGCCTCAGGGCTTAATGGCGCGTCTGGCCGACATGCACCCCGACATGCCCTGGTCTTATCGTCCCATCTTCTCGTTCTTGGCGGGACAGAACCCCGGTTCCATCTTCTCTCTCAGCGCCGCCCGCGCCGACGTACTCAAGGCCGATCGGGCCGATGATCGCGTTGATGCGGACGAGCTACCGGTCCTTAAGATGCCGAGCCGCGAGGAAATCGAGGCGGACTATGCCCCGGGCGGTCTGGTTAATCGCATGTATCCCACGTACGAGCCGCGCGATGAGCAAATCGCGATGGCGCTCGAGGTCCGTGACGCGCTCGTTACGGGAACGCATCGCGTGATTGAGGCGGGGACGGGCGTCGGCAAATCGATGGCCTATCTGGTGTCTTTTGCCGAGGCAGCGCGCCGCAACAACATCACGGTTGGTATCGCGACTAAATCGAATAATCTTGCCGACCAGCTCATGTATCATGAGCTGCCCAAACTTGCCGAGCAGCTGGACGGAGGCCTATCGTTTTGCGCCCTAAAGGGCTATGACCACTATCCATGCTTGCGCAAGCTTGAGCGCATGAGCCGTGGCCAAGTCGAAATTACGACTAAGCGTGATCCTGCCGACACGCTTACGGCAGTCGCGGTCATCATGGCGTACGTGTGTCAGTCGGCCGATGGCGACCTCGACTCGCTCGGCATTCGCTGGCGCAGCGTCAACCGTCCCGACTTTACGACGGCGTCGCGCGAGTGCGCCCGTCGCCTATGCCCGTTTTTCCCCGATAAATGCCTGGTCCACGGCGCCCGCCGTCGCGCGGCGCATGCCGATGTGGTGGTCACCAACCATTCCCTGCTGTTCCGCAACGTTGCGGCCGAGGGCAGAATCTTGCCTCCAATTCGTCACTGGGTGATCGATGAGGCCCACTCCATCGAGCGCGAGGCTCGCCGTCAATGGGCGCGCGTGGTGTCGGCGGATGAATCGCGCGTTCTGTTTGAGCGCCTGGGTGGCTCGAGCACCGGTGCACTGAGCCAGGTTTCCCGCGATTTGGCAGCTTCGGAGGGCTCTACGCTCTACCTGGGTCTAACCGCCAAGGCGACGTCGACGGCCGCGCGCGCGAGCATGGCAATCGCCGATGTGTTTGACGGCGTTCGCGAGCTTGGCCGCCGTGCGCGCGGGGGCTATGACAATGCGAACCTATGGATTGGCCCCGAGCTGCGCGAATCTGACGACTGGCATGATTTCTTACAGTCGGCCTACACTGCTATTGACGCATTGGAACAAGCTGACAAGAGCGTCGACGCGCTGGTACAAGCCGTCGCCGCCGACAAGCCCGAGGTTGTTGTCGACCTGGGTGATATCTCGCGCCGCCTACACGAGCTGGTCGAGAACCTCAAGCTCATCATTGACGGTACCGACGAACACTACGTGTACTCGCTGCAAGTCAATCGCAGATTGCGCGCCGGCGGCGAGTCGATGACCGCGGAGCGCATCGATATTGGTGAGGCCTTGGCAACCGAGTGGCTGCCCGAGGTCCACACGGCTATCTTTGCATCGGCGACCATGACGGTTTCCAAGAGCTTTGAGCACTTTAACCACGCCGTCGGCCTCGATCGCATCGGTGCCTCGACATCATCGTCGCTGCACTTGGATTCGAGCTACGACTTCGATTCGAATATGGCCGTGGTCGTGGCCGGGGATATCCCCGATCCGCGCGACCGTGAAGGCTATCTTTCGGCGCTCGAGCGTGTGCTGGTCGACGCTCATCTGGCCATGGGCGGCTCGGTGCTCACGCTGTTCACCAACAGGCGCGACATGGAGGAGTTGTACGCTCGCGTCGAGCCCAAGATGGCTCGTGCGGGTCTGGAACTCAACTGCCAGCAGCGCAATTCGTCTCCTCGCCGTCTGCGCGATCGCTTCATCAACGAACCGACCTCGTCGCTCTTTGCGCTTAAGGCCTTTTGGGAAGGGTTTGACGCCAGCGGCGAGACGCTGCGCTGCGTCATCATCCCCAAGCTGCCGTTCTCGAGCCCCACAGACCCGCTCTCATGCGAGCGCAATCTGCGTGAAGACCGCGCTTGGGCGCGCTATTCGCTGCCCGAGGCCGTGCTCGAGGTCAAGCAGGCAGCCGGTCGCCTCATTCGCTCGTCGACCGATTGTGGCGTACTCATCTTGGCCGACCCGCGCCTGGTGACGAAGGGCTACGGCAAGAAATTCTTAACGTCGCTGCCCACGAGTTCCTATCAGCGCATCGAATCGGCACAAATCGGGCACTATCTACAGCTGTGGCGCGCACGCCACGAGCGGCGCCGCTAAAGCGGACAGACGAGGGATTTTGCCATATCGCACAGACGTTCTGACAGGGCGGGGTCATCCAAGATGCGGATGGCCCCGCCCGCTGCGATTACCTGGCTTAACAGCCAGCGCTCGGAGCCGTAACGCACATTCACCGTTGAGCTGTCCGCCCCATTGGGTTCAATCGACATGATGCCGGGCCAGTCTAGGCGCTCTGCCAAGGCGCGCGGCATGAGAAGCTTCGCGCTCCGCTCCGCCTGGGCGAGGGAGTCGTGGAGGGTCGCGGGTTCCGGTGCGTGGCGCACGACGGAGTCGTCGGTCAAGACCAGGCCCTCGATTTTATCCATACGATAGGTACGCTGCTCGTCGATCGCGACATCCCAGGCAATCAGATACGTTTGGTCGCCGTTTGTTGTGATGCGCAAGGGGTCGACCAAACGCTCACGCGCTTGTGTGTCATCCATCGAGCGATACGAGATACGGCAGCGAACGCCGTCCCGAATGGCGCAGCTCAGCTGCTGCCAGTGCGATCCGTGGGCGACGGTGTCAAAGACGCGCTGGTTGTAGCCGAGCTCTTTGGGAAGAAGGGCGCGCCGTATTCGAGCCGCCGCTTGGGGTTCGATCCCCAATGATTCAAGTTCATGGTTGAGCACAGCGCCCTCGGCGGCACTCAGGCGCAGCGGTAGCACGCGCCCCGCGTCACCGGTGAGGACCACGCACTCGCCGCGGCGTTCACAGATAATACGTGCACCCGATTCTCGGTCCGCAAGCGTCGAGACGATCTCGAGAATCTCGTCGAGCGATGCCCCCGTGATATCAAAGCGGCTGCAAAGCTCGTCTCGTGTCATGCCATTCTCGCCGGTGGCGTAGAGGGCCTCCATGATGTCGATGGCGCGCGAGAGTCTTTGCTCGCTGGTGAGTTTACGCACGGGCATGCTCGTGCACCGTCCTTTCGATGAGGTGATTCCACGCCTGCTTGAGAGAATCGGGGGCGACGGGCCTCATGCCATCCATGGCATGGGCCATGCAAAACGAGGCTGCGGCTTCAAAGTCGCGCACGTCAACGGTCCAGGTCCAACCTGCTTCGGTGCGCATGAGCTCGCCTCGTCCGCGTGTGAGACCGCTGATCATATCGGCCTGCGCTTCACGCGCGAACGAGAACGTAGCCGCAACAGGTGGGCGGTCGGCAAAATCAAACTCAAAGAATAAGTAATCGTTGAGGTTGAAATCCGCAGGAATGGCGTAGGCTTTCGAAGGTCTCCAGGCGCGAATGATGCGGTCGCAGCGGAATGTTCTGATATTGCCGGTGGCATTGTCGAGGCCACAGAAGTATGCCGTACCCTCGCGCTCGAACATGCCGTAGACGCAAACGGTCCGCTCGCGTTGCTCACCGCGTCCGTTTTGGTACAAAAAGCGCAGTGCGCAACGCTCGGCAAAGGCACTCCATACCGCATCGACGGCGGGAGAGCGGCGGATCGGTGCCTCTCCTGTCGCCGACATGCCGGTGAGGTAGGCAATCTTGGAGCGAATGTCGGCAAGCGGCGCGGCAAAGGTGGATGAGCCTGCCGCGAGTGTCTGGTCGATGGCATTGAGCAGGATGTCGGCATCGTCTGCGGTGATGAGACCGCCCGCGGCAAACGTGTGCTCGCGGTCGATCGTCCACGCGCTCTCCTCGGTTTCCTGCGCTCCGGCAGCGCGAACCTCCCTGATGACGATACCGCGTTCGAGCAGCTTGTCGCGATCGCGGCGGAACTTGCGCTTGTCCGAGTCGATATTGCCCGATCCGTATCCCAAATCGGAATCCAGGACGATTTGCTCGGTCGTCAGCGGTTCGGGAGAACTGTTGAGCACAAAGAAAAGGTTGAGGATGCGCTGAGCCGTTGTATCGAACCCGGGCTCGGGTGCCCCCTTTTTAATTGTCGCGGTCGCGTCGCTTGCCGTCATAGAATCCTCGCATGAGAAGGTCGTTTGATGCCATGATTTTAGTCCGATATGGAGATTAGGCTATATCCTTGTCCGCTCGCGGCGTTAAGATGGCCCGAATTCGGTCGTTTGCGCTCGCTCGGGGTATACTTTCGACTATATACGGTTCTAATGTGCATGCATTGGGCCTATTTGTCGGATTATGGATGTGGAGCGCACATGGCGAACACCCAGAACTATATTAACCACCTGCTGCAGAACACCGGCATTACGCCGGCGTGCAGTGAAGAGCGCCTGGCCGCCGAGGATATCGCTCAGATTTTCCGCAACCACGGCTTTGACCCCGAGGTGCAGGAATTTAATGCTCCCGCGCCCAGCAGGTTGGCGTTTGCCGTTACCGGTATTCTCGCATTTGCCGGCGCCCTGCTGATGGGCATCGGTGGCGGTATCGGCTTGGTCGGCACCTTGCTGGCCATTGTCGGTGCCGTGCTCTACGTGCTCGAGCGCACGGGGCATCCCGTGGTTTCGCGCCTGGGAAAGACCGGTGTGAGTCAAAATGTCATCGCCTATCACAAGGCCTCGGGCCCGCTTGCGTCTCCGCGCAACCGCCCGGTCGTCGTGGTGGCCCACTATGATTCCCCCCGCGCCGAGCTCCTTGCTCGCGAGCCCTACGCTCCGTATCGCGCGCTCATCGCCAAGCTCCTGCCTGTCGCCACGATCGCGCCCGCGGCTGTCGCCATCCTGCGTATCCTGCCGCTTCCCGGCGTGCTCAAGGTGCTGCTGTGGGTTGTCGCGATTCTGGCCTCCCTTGTGGCACTGGCCAACGCCGCCAATATCATCTCCAACCGTTTTGTGCTCCCCTACACGTCTGGCGCGGTGTGCAACAAGTCCTCTGTTGCCGCCATGCTCGGTGTCATGGACAACGTTGCCCCCTATCAGGGCGAAAACGAGTTCCCCGACGACATTCCATTCGATACCTATTTTGGCGAGCAGAAGCGTCGCGCCGAGGAAATGGCGCGCGCGGCGGCCGAGTATGCCGCGGCCCAGCAGCAAAACGACTACGGCAACACCATTGAATATGAGGAACCTTCCTACGATGAGGACGAGTTTGGCCAGCCGGTGGCGCCTGTCGATGCGCCCGAGCAGGACGAGGCTTTTGATGGACAGATCGACGGTTTTGAGGGTGCCTCTGCCGACGAGACGCTGATCGGCGTTATCGCGCCCGAGGCTCAAGACCAGACTGCCCAGGCCGAAGTGCCCACCGAGGAAAAGTCCACCGCCGAGCCGGCGGAGGAGCCCGCGGTGGTCGAAGCCGCCGAGCCCAAGCCCAAGCTCTATCGCAATGCCGCCGGCAATATCCGCTTTGGTTCGGATGCCATCCGAGCGCTCGGCATGCTTCCCGAGTCCTGCACGCTCGATTACGAAGAGGGCGAGGAGCCGACGTTTGAGCCGGAGCCTGCTCCCGTTGCACAGGAGCCTGCGCCCGCGGCCAATACGGCTGTTGCTCCC